>NZ_JAXGGH010000013.1:0-75505 GCF_034105425.1 Xanthomonas sp. LF06-19
CTAGGGCGTGTCATCAATTCCCGAGTATGCCGCGTTGGGTCTGGCAGGCGCGCGGCCGGCGGTGCGTGGCGCAGCGCCTGACTGGCCGTCAGGTCAAGCCGCGCGGCGCCGGCCGCGCGCCTGCCAGGCCCAACCCGAAGGGCCGCGATTGCGCGCGCCCATGGCCGCGTCATCGCTCGGGCGTGGACGGACGTCCACTTCCTCGCTCTTCCTTGCCACAGGCGCGCGCAATCGCGGCGCGGCATGCTCGGGGATTGATGACACGCCCTAGGTCACGCGCTGGAGACGCCGGCGCAATCGGAAGCGGCATGAGGCGCATCGAGAACCGTGCGCAATGCCGCAAGCAGGCACGGCATGCGCCAACCGCCATGCCGTTGCTCTGCTCGCAATCGCGACGGGTCAGCCCGCCGCAGTGCGCGGTGCGCTGGCGTTGGTGCCCAGCTGCGGCCAGTGCTTCAACACCGCGGCGCGGATGCCGGCGGCGTCGATGCCGGCTTCGGCCAGCAGTTGCTCGCGGCTGGCGTGGTGCTGGAACGCGTCGGGCAGGCCCAGGTGCAGCACCGGGCGCAGCACGCCTTCGGCGTTGAGCAGCTCGGCCACGCCGGAACCGGCACCGCCGGCCACCACGTTGTCCTCGATGGTCACGAAGCCTTCGTGGCTCTGCGCCAGCTCCAGCAGCAGGGCGCGGTCCAGCGGCTTGACGAAGCGCATGTTGACCACGCTCAGGCCCAGCTCGCGGCCGACCTGTTCGGCCGCCGCCAGGGTCGCGCCGAACGCCAGCAGCGCCACCGTGTGTCCCTGCGCGCGCACTTGCGCCTTGCCGATCGGCAGGGGCTCCAGCGTGGTCCCGGGGGCGACCCCGGGGCCGGTGCCGCGCGGGTAGCGCACCGCGGCCGGGCCGGCATGGCGCAGGCCAGTGCTGAGCAGTTGCCGGCACTCGGCTTCGTCGGCCGGCGCCATCACCACCAGGTGCGGCACGCAGCGCAGGAAACTCAGGTCCAGGTTGCCGGCGTGGGTGGCGCCATCCGGGCCGACCACGCCGCCGCGGTCGATCGCGAACAGCACGTCGAGCTGCTGCACCGCCACGTCGTGCACCAACTGGTCGTAGCCGCGCTGCAGGAAGGTGGAATAGATCGCCACCACGGGCTTGGCGCCGTGCACGGCCATGCCCGCGGCCAGGGTCACCGCGTGCTGCTCGGCGATGGCCACGTCGAAGTAGCGCTGCGGGTATTCCTTGCTGAAGCGCACCAGGCCGGAGCCCTCGCGCATCGCCGGGGTGATCGCCAGTAGCGCCGGCTCGGCCGCGGCCATGTCGCAGATCCAGTCGCCGAACACGTCGGTGTAGGTCGGCGCCTTGGCGCCCGGCTTGGCCACCAGGCCCTTGCTCGGATCGAATGGGCCCACGGCGTGGTAGCCGATCTGGTCGCCCTCGGCCAGTTCGTAGCCCTTGCCCTTGGTGGTGATGACGTGCAGCAGCTGCGGACCCTTGAGGGTCTTGAGCGTCTTCAGCGCGCCGAGCAGCGCCGGCAGGTCGTGGCCGTCGATCGGGCCGGTGTAGTGGAAGCCCATTTCCTCGAACAGCGTGGACGGCACGAACATGCCCTTCCAGTGCTCTTCCCAGCGCCGCACGAAGCGTGCGGTGGGGTTGCTCTTCTTGTCGCCGAGGATCTTCTTGCCGCCCTCGCGGATGGCGTTGAGGGTCTTGCTGCCGCTCATCCGGCCCAGCATCTTGGTGACCCCGCCGACCGCCTCGGAGATCGACATGCGGTTGTCGTTGAGGATCACCAGCAGGTTCGGTTCCGGGTCCATGCCGCCAGCGTGGTTCAGCGCTTCGTAGGCCATACCCGCGGTCATCGCGCCGTCGCCGATCACCGCCACCACCTTGCGTTCGTCGCCCATGCGCTGCAGCGCCACCGCCATGCCCAGCGCGGCCGAGATCGAGGTGGAGGAATGGCCGACGCCGAAGGTGTCGTACTCGCTTTCCTCGCGCTTGGGGAACGGCGCCACGCCATCGGCCTGCTTGACCGTGTGGATGCGGTCGCGGCGCCCGGTGAGGATCTTGTGCGGATAGGTCTGGTGGCCGACGTCCCACACCAGTTGGTCGACCGGTGTGTCGTAGAGGTAGTGCAGGGCGACGGTGAGTTCGATCACGCCCAGCCCGGCGCCGAAATGGCCGCCGCTCTTGCCGACGCACTCGATCAGAAAGGCGCGCAGTTCCTCGGCGATGGCCGGCAGCTCCGATTCATCGAAGCGACGCAGTTCGGCGGGGACCTGGATGCGCGAGAGGCGCGGATAGCGGGTGGGGTCGATCATCGGAATGGAGGTTCAGCGGACCTGTCATTTTCCTCTCCATTCCGGGCACGCGCAATCAACCCGTTCAGTCGCGGGCGCGTGGATGGCCGGTTTCGGCCGGGGTGCGGCAATCCGTCGCAGCG
Organism: Xanthomonas sp. LF06-19; assembly: GCF_034105425.1. NCBI lineage: Bacteria > Pseudomonadati > Pseudomonadota > Gammaproteobacteria > Lysobacterales > Lysobacteraceae > Xanthomonas > Xanthomonas sp. LF06-19. Next base: position 2,436 of record NZ_JAXGGH010000013.1, read on the forward strand.
GGCGTGACGGCGGCGTGAGGTCGCGCGGCTACAGCGAGAGCTTCGAGCGCTTCGGCAACTGCGCCTTCAGGAACGACATCTGGTCGGCCAGGATATTGCGGTTGGACAGGATCAGATGCTCGATCCAGCTCGGCCGGTACGGCACGGCCAGCAGCGGCATCGACGCCTGCTGCGGGGTGCGGTTGCCCTTGCGCGAATTGCAGTGGAAGCACGCGGTGACCACGTTCTCCCAGATGTCGCGGCCGCCCTTGGACACCGGCAGCACATGGTCGCGGGTCAGTTGCGGGCGGCTGAACTGCTGGCCGCAGTACAGGCACAGTTGCGCGTCGCGGGCGAACAGCGCGGTGTTGGTCAGGGTCGGGGTGGGGTCGAGCGCACGCGCATGCGCGTGGCCGCGCGCGGCGATGATCGGGTGCAGCTCCAGCACGCTGCGCTCGCCGCTGGCGCGACAGATGCCACCGTGGATATGCAGGCACGGCTCGCCCAGGGTCCAGGCGACCGCGCCGCGTGCGTACAGGCAGGCGGCGTCCTGCCAGTTGATCCAGTCCAGCACGCGGCCATGCGCGTCCAGCGACAGCAGCCGGACCGAAGGCAGGTGGGAAGGGGACGCCGCAGGCGACGGGACCGCGGCCGAGGCGCCGCAGGCCCCGGTATCGATCAGACCAAGCGTTGTTGTGTCTGTCTCCATCGGGAAGACAGCTTATACCCGATTGGTGACGGTTTGTGTATCGGCCGCGGCGGGCCGTGCGGCCCCGGCACGGCGTGCATGCCGGGGCCGCGTCCGGACCTGGATGTGCGACTCAGAACTGCGCGTCGGCCAGCGTCATCAGCGGCGCGGCGCCGCTGTCGATGGCCGCGGCGTGGGTCAGCGTGCGCGGCAGCAGGCGGGCGTAGTAGAAGCGCGCGGTCTCGCGCTTGGACTGCTTGAACGCCTCGCCATGCGCCGAGGCCTCGGCCGCGGCGACGCTGCGCGCCCACCAGTAGGCCAGCACCACGTAGCCGGAATAGAACACGTAGTCGTAGCTGGCCGCGCCCAGTTCCTCGGGATTGCCGGCGGCGCGCTGCAGGATGCGCTTGGTCAGCGCCGCCCACTCGGCGGCCTTCTCGCGCAGCGGCGCCACGAATTCGGCCACCGCCGGGTTGTCGGCGTGCTCGGCCAGGAAGGCCTCGATCTGCGCCAGGAACAGCTTCAGCCCGGCGCCCTGGCTGGACGCGGTCTTGCGCCCGATCAGGTCCAGCGCCTGGATGCCGGTGGTGCCTTCGTACAGGGTGGTGATGCGGGCGTCGCGCGCCAGTTGCTCCATGCCGTGTTCGTGGATGTAGCCGTGGCCGCCGAAGCACTGCAGGGCGTGATAGGTGTTCTCCACCGCCCACTCGGTCTGGCAGGCCTTGGAGATCGGGGTGAGGAAGCTGACCAGCACGTCGGCCTGCTCGCGCTCGGCCGGGTCCTGCGCGCTGTGTGCGATGTCGATCAGGGTGGCGGCGTGCAGCGCCAGCAGGCGGCTGCCTTCGGTCAGCGCCTTCACCGTCAGCAGCATGCGGCGCACGTCCGGGTGCACCAGGATCGGGTCGGCCGGCTTCTCCGGCAGCTTGGCGCCGCTCAGCGAACGCGACTGCAGGCGCTCGCGGGCGTAATGCAGCGCGTTCTGGTAGGCGCGCTCGGACAGGCCGATACCCTGCAGGCCGACGCCGAGGCGCGCGGTGTTCATCATGGTGAACATGGCCTGCAGGCCCTTGTGCGGCTGCCCGACCAGGTAGCCCTCGGCCCCATCGAAGTTCATCACGCAGGTGGCCGAGCCGTGGATGCCCATCTTGTGCTCCAGCGAGCCGCAGCGCAGCGCGTTGCGCTCGCCGACGCTGCCGTCGCGGGCGACCTTGAACTTCGGCACCACCAGCAGGGAGATGCCCTTGGCGCCGGCCGGCGCGTCCGGCAGCCGCGCCAGCACCAGGTGCACGATGTTGTCGGTGAAGTCGTGCTCGCCGGCGGTGATGAAGATCTTGGTGCCGCTGACCGACCAGCTGCCGTCGGCGTTGGGTTCGGCACGGGTCTTGAGCAGCCCCAGGTCGGTGCCGCAGTGCGGTTCGGTCAGGCACATGGTGCCGGTCCAGCGGCCATCTACCAGCGGCTTCAGAAACACCTCCTGCTGCCAGGCCTCGCCGTGCTGCTTGAGCGCCTCGACTGCGCCGTGCGACAGCAGCGGGAAGTTGCCCCAGGCCAGGTTGGCGGCGTTGACCATTTCGTTGAGCGGCACGCCCAGGGTGTGCGGCAGGCCCTGGCCGCCGAACTCGGCGGCGGCGGTCAGCCCGGTCCAGCCGCCCTCGGCGAACTGCCGGTAGGCCTCGCGGAAGCCGGGCGCGGTGGTCACCGCGCCGGTGGCCTTGTCGAGGGTGCAGCCGTGCTCGTCGCCGACCCGGTTCAGCGGCGCCAGCACGGTGCCGGTGAAGCGCGCCGCTTCCTCCAGCACCGCATCGATCAGTTCGGCATTGGCGTCGGCATGGCCGAGGCGGGCGAACAAGGCCTCCACCTGCAGCACGTCGTGCAGCGCGAAGCGGAGATCGGTCAACGGGGCTTGATAGGTGCTCATGCGATCGCTCGTGACGAGGGCCGCGGCGCGGCCGAGGCGCCCAGGATACTATGGCGTATGGAGTATGCGCAGCCGCGCCGAACTGGCCGGTGCGCGGTGCCGTTCAGTCGAGCAGGCCGTGGCGGACCGCGTAGCGCACCAGTTCGGCGGTATTGCGCATGCCCAGCTTGTTGAGCACGCGGAAGCGGTGGTTCTCGGCGGTCTTGACGCTGATCTGCAGCACCCGCGCGATCTCCTTGGTGGTGCGGCCCTCCACGATCAGGTGGAACACCTCGCGTTCGCGCGCGGTCAGGCTGCGGTAGGGATCGGGCGGCAGCGCCTGCGGCTGCTGCATCTGCGCCACCAGTGCCTGCGCGGCCTGCGGCGAGAAGTGGCCGCGGCCGGCGTGCAGGTTGCGCACCGCGGCGATCAGGTCGGCACTGGCGCTGTCCTTGAGCAGATAGCCGGAGGCGCCGGCGCGCACCGCGTGCAGCACGTATTCGTGTTCCTCGTGCATGGTCAGCACCAGGATCCGCGCCAGCGGCACGGTCTCGCACAGCCGCCGGACCACGTCGATGCCGTTGAGCCGCGGCATCGAGATGTCCACGATCGCCACATCCGGGCTGGTCGCCTCGGCCTTGGCCAGCGCCTCGATGCCGTCGGCGGCCTGCGCCACCACCTGGATGCCGTCGATCGCGTCGAGCACGGCGACCAGGCTTTCGCGCACCAGGGTGTGGTCGTCGGCGATGAGGACCCGGATCGGCGCGCTCATGCCGGTGCGCTCCAAGCGCGCCGACAGGCGGGATGTCGCGGCGTGTGCAGCGTCGCGCGGGTGTCGGGGCGGGGCAGGGCGATCACGTTCAATCGGCCTCCAGCGGGACCCGGATCTGCACGCAGCAGCCCTCGCCAGGGGACGATTGCAGGCGCAGGCTGCCGCCGCTCAGGCGCAGGCGTTCGCGCAGGCCGCTCAGGCCGCTGCCGCCGGCCACCAGCGCCTGCTGCGGGTCGCAGCCGCGGCCGTCGTCGAGCACCTGCAGATGCGCCCAGCCGTCGCGGGCCACCAGCCGCAACAGCACCGACTGCGCAGCCGAGTGCTTCAGCGCATTGGTCAGCGCTTCCTGCGCGCTGCGGAACAGCAGGGTCTGCAGCGCTTCGTCCAGCGTCGGCAGCGGGCCGATCTCGACGCTGACCGGGGTGGCGCCGGCGGCGGACTGGCTGCGGCCGAGCCAGCCCAGCGCGGCTTCCAGTCCCAGGTCGTCGAGGATCGGCGGGCGCAGCAAGCGCGACATCTGCCGGGTGTCTTCCAGTGCCTGCGTACACAGCTGGATGGCGTCCTCCAGCGGCGCGCGCAACGCGGCGTCGGCCGCGCCGAGCGCCGCGCCCAGTTGCGCCAGCCGGTGCTTGAGCACGGTGAGGTTTTGGCCGACGCCGTCGTGCAGCTCGCGCGCCAGGCGCCGGCGTTCGTCCTCCTGCACCTTGACCACGGCGCGGCCGAGGCGGCGGAATTCGCGTTCGTTGGCTTCCAGCCGCTGCAGCAGCAGGCGGTAGCGTTCGGCGGCGGTCGTGGCGGCGTCGTTCATGGCGTGGTCTGTGCGCGCGCGACAGCGGAACCGTCGGTGGCCTGCGCCGCGGCGCGGCGGGCGCGTTGTGCGGCGGCGTGGTCGCCGAGCGCGTCCAGGCGCTGCGCGGCCTGCGTGTGCAGGGTGGCGGCGAACAACGGGCTGCCGCGCAGCAGCAGGGCCTGCGCCTGCGCATAGCGCGCCGCGACCTGGTCGGCCGCGCCGTAGCGCAGCGCCTGCTGCAGATAGCGCAGGCGCAGCCCGGCATTGCCCAGGCGGGCGACGTCGCCCTCCAGCGCGGCGAGCGCGGGTTCGTCGTGCGCCGCGTGTACCTGGACCTGCAGTTGCAGCAGGCGGGTGCCGCTGGCGCGTGCCAGCGCCTCGGCCTGGCGCAGCGCGGCGGCGGCCGCGGCGTCATCGCCGTCGCGTTCGGCCAGTTGCGCCTGCAGCAGCGCCGCACTCGCGCGCTGTTCGCTGGACACCGAGGCGGGCGCTTGCTGCTGCACCTGCTGCAGCGCCAGCCGCGCCTGCGCCGGGTCGTCCAACGCCAGCCACACCTGCGCGCGCAGCAAGGCGATGTCGGTCTGCCCGCGCTGGTCGCGGCTCTGCTGGAACAGCCGCTGCGCCTGGTCCAGTTCGGTCAGCGCCACCGCGCGCTGGCCTTGCCAGAACGCCAGTTCGGCCAGGTTGCGCCGGCTCACCGCCACTTCCTCGAGCATCTGGTGGCGCTCGGCCTCGCGCAACGCTTGGCTCAGCAGGGTCTGCGCCTGGGTCCAGTGGCCGCGTGCGGTGGCCAGCAGGCCGAGATTCTGCGCGGTGCGCACGCGGCCGGTGGCGTCGTTGAGGTCGGCATAGGCGCGCGCGGCCTGTTCCCAGAACGCCTGCGCGCTGTCCAGGTCGCCCAACTGGAAATGCGCGAAGCCGATGTTGTTGAGCGTCTCGGCGACGCCGTGCGCATCGCCGATCGCGCGCCAGGCGGTCAGCGCGCCGCGGAACGCCTGCAGCGCCTGCGGATAGTCGCCGCGCTCCTCGGCCAGCAGGCCGAGTTCGTTGGCGGCGGCGGCCTGACCGTCGCGGTCGCCGAGTTCGACGTACAGCGCCTGCGCCTGCTGCAGCTTTTGTTCGGCCTCGGCGAAGGCGCCGCCGATGCTCAGCGTGCCCGCCAGGTTGCGCAGGCTGGTGGCGACGCCACGGCGATTGCCGACCTGCCGGCGCAGCTCCACCGCGCGCAGGTACTGCGCCTGTGCCTGCTGGGCCAGGCCGAGCCGGCCGTAGCCCACGCCCAGTGCGTTCACCGTCTCCGCTTCGCCATAGAGGTCGCGGCCGCGGCGGAACAGCAGTTGCGCGCGCAGCAGGTCGTCGTCCACCGCGGTGGCGGCGTTGCCGCTGAGGATCGCCAGCTTGCCCAGCGCCAACCACAGCCGCGGGTCGTCGGGGTCGCGCTGCGCCAGCGCACGCAGGCGATCGCGTGCCGCGTCCAGGTGGCCGGCCTGCGCCTGGATGCGCGCGACCTGCAACTGCACCTCGCTGTCGTCGGGCCGGGCCGTGGCCAACGCCTGCCAGGCGCTGTCGGCAGCGGCGAGATCGTCTTCGGCTTCCAGGCGCAGCGCCGCCAGCAGGGCCAGGGTGCGCGGCCGCGCCGGCGCCGCAGGCGCGCGCGCATCCAGCGCCTCGCGCGCCTTCTGTTCTTCGCCGATGGCTTGCGCCGCGACCACCTCGGCCAGGCGCAACGGCGCGGACTGCGGCGCCTGCGCGCTGGCCTCGGCGAACTGCTGCAGTGCCTGCGCGCTGTCGTCGCGCTGCTGCGCTGCCAGGCCGCGCGCATACGCCTGCAGCGCGGCGGGCGCGGGCAGGTCGTCGGGCAGGGTGGCGCCTTCGCCGAGCAGCGCCCTGGACGCGATCGGCAACCAGGCGGCGTAGGCCGCGGCCGGATCGGCGGCGGTCGGTCCGTCGATGCGTTGCGGCGCGCCGCTGGTCGGGTGCAGCAGCGCCTGCAGGCGCCAGCCGGCGCCTTGGTGTTGCAGGCTCGGCTGCAGCACGCGCTGCGCCGAAGCGAGCCGGCGCAGCGCCGCCACGTCCAGCGGCGCCTGGCCGGTGGGGTCGTACTGGCGCAACGCCTGCCGGGTGCGCGCGTCATCGACCACGGTCAGCGTTTCGCCGAGGCTGCCGCGCAGCCAGCTGCCGAGCGCCAGGCGTTGCTCGGCGCTGCCCGGGTCGCCGGCCAGTGGCAGGACCAGCAGGCGCGGCAGCGGTTGCGCGGCGACCACCGGCGGCGGGGCGCTGGCGCGTTGCGCCTGCCACTGCCAGGCACCGACGCCAAGCAGGGCAACACCGGCGAGCGTCGCGGCCAGGCCCAGGCCGAGCCGGCGCCAGCGCCGGCGATCGCGCGGCAGTTGCCGGCGCTCGATCGCCACGATGACCTCGCCGGCGTGCTGCAAGCGGTCGCGCGGCTGCGGGCGCAGCAGCCGCTGCAGCAACCGCACCAGCCAGCCCGGCACGTCCGCGCGCAGCCGGTCCACCGGCGGCGGCTCGCGCAGCATGCGCTGGGCCAGGGTCTCGGACAGGGTGCCGCCGGCGAACGGCACCTGCCCGGCGAGCATTTCGTAGAGGATCAGGCCCAGCGCGTAGAGGTCGCTGCGCGGGTCGAGCGCGTCGCCGCGCGCCTGTTCCGGCGACAGGTAGGCGGGCGTGCCGATGACGTTGCCCAGGGTCGCGCCGAGACCGCTGCTGGCCATCGAGCAGGCCACGCCGAAGTCGCTGATCAGCGCATCGCCGCCACGCTGCAGCAGGATGTTGGCCGGCTTGAGGTCGCGGTGCACGACGCCGCGCGCATGCGCCGCCTGCAGGCCGCGGGCGATGTCGCCGGCGATGCGCAGGGCGGTGTCGACGTCCAGCCGTTCCTCGCGCTGCAGCCGCGCCTCCAGCGACTCGCCGTCCACGTAGTCCATGCTGATCAGCCAGCGCCCGGCGTGTTCGGCCAGGTCGTGGATGCGCACCACGTGCGGGCTGGACACCTGCCGCGCCAGCAGCAGTTCCTGGCGGAAGCGGGCGAACGCCTGCGGCCGCTGCGCCAGCTCCGGGCGCAGCAGCTTCACCGCCACGTCGATGCCCAGCGCCTGGTCGTGGGCCAGGTACACCAGGCCCATGCCGCCGATGCCGAGCAAACGCTCGATGCGGAAGCGGCCGGCCAGCACGTCGCCCGGGGTCAGGCTCTCCTGCGCGTAAAGGCCGGTGGCGGTGGCCGCATCGCTCATGCCGGCCCAGGCCCCTGTTCCGCACCGGTGTCGCGCAGCGCCTGGCGGGCGGCGATCCACAGCGCGGCGCGCTCGCAGAAGGCCTCGAGCAACTGCATGTCCAGCGCGCCGATGGCGCTGCCGGCGCGGCGGCTGTCGGCATAGATCGCGCCGAGCACGCGGGTGCCGTCACGCAGCGGCAGGCACAGCAGGGTGCGCAGGCCGGCGGCGCAGACCGAGGCGCGCTCGGCCAGCCACGGCACGCCGCCGACGTCGTGGGCCACGGTGGCCTGGCCGTCGCGCAGGGCGCGGTGCAGGGCGCCCTCGCTGCCGGGGAGGCTGTGCTGCAGCGGCAGCGGCCCGATCCCGTGGCTGGCCGCGACGCGCTGGCCGTGCGAATCGGCCAGAACCAGCAGGCCGCGTTCGGCCTGGGCCAGTTCGACCACCGCGTCCAGGCTGGCGCCGAGCAGATCGTCGAGTCCGCCGATCTGGGCGAGCCCTTGGGTGAGGGCGGTGGCGCGATCGCAGCGGGCGCGCTGGCGGCGTTCGGCCAGGTCCGCATCGGCCGGGCTGAGCGGGGCGAACTCGGCGTAGATGTCGCCAAAGCGCAGCCAGGTCGCGGTCTCCAGCGCGATCGGCGCGGCCACCCGCACGCCATCGCGGTAGCTGCCGTTCTTGCTGCCCAGGTCGTGCAACTGCCAGTGGCCGTCGGCCTGCGGCTGCAGTTGCGCGTGCCAGCGCGACACCGAGGGGTGTTCCAGCGCCAGCGCGTTGTCGGCCGCGCGGCCGATCGCCAGGGTCTGCCCGGCGGCGAGCAGCAGCGTCGGTGCCGGCGCGTCGGGCAGGTAGGCAGTCAGGCGCGCGGGCATCGCGGCGTGTCCTCCGTCGCGGTGGGTGCGACCGGTCCCGCAGCGCTCAAGGCGCGTAGAGACGTTGGTAGTCGATGGAGAAGCGCAGCGTCGCGGCGCCGGCCAGCAGTTCGCCGGCAGGGTTGCCTGCGCTCATGCCGGCGTTCCAGGTTTGCGCGATGCCATGGCCGGCGCGCGACGATACCTGCTCGCGGAACCCGTCCAGCGCGACCGTAGCAGCGGTGTAGTCGGCATTGGCCAGGGCGCTCTGTACGCTGTTCAGCATCGCGGCCAGCGGCGCTGCCTCACTGGCGGGCAACTGCGCCACCAGCGCCTGCAGCCGGCTCAGCTTGGCGGCCACCACGTTGGCGGTCGGGCGCAGGTCGTGGAGCACGATGAACTGCGAGAAGCCGCCGGTGGTGCCGCGGGCGCGGACGCTGCCGGGGGCAATTTCGTCGGTGATGTCGCGGAAATCGCCGCCCTCCGGGGCCTTGAACAGGCGCAGGGTGCTGTCGGCGGTATAGGCCAGCGCATGGGTGTGCAGCTCCACATGCACGACGCGCCGGAACGTCAGGCCGCCGCTCGGTGGCGGTGTCACCGTGATCAGCAGCGGCAACTGCGACGGCACCTGGCCGGTTTGCGTGCTGGGCAGCCGCGGCAGCAAGGCCGTGACCTGGGCCGGGGTCAGCAGTTCTGCGCTCAGGCCGAGGTTGGCCGGGCTGAGACCGCTGGCGTTGTCGAACTCCAGCGTCAGTTCCGCGAGCGGGTGCGGGCCGGCGCCGATTGCCGCCGTCGCCACATTGCCGCTCACGTCCACCTGCACCGGCAGTGGTTGCGCGGCGAGCCCGCCGCACGCCGCGACGGCGCAGAACAGCAGGCAAACCCTTGCGAACATCGTGTGCATCTGAAACCCCCTGTTGCATGTGCCGGCACTGCGCACCGCGCCTGCGTTCCGCCCGGCACCGCGGCGCGCGGCAGCGGCCTTCGTCCCGATCATACCGATCCGTACGGGCGATGCACGCGGCCCTGGGTGTTTCCACCCACGTGCAGTAGGGGCGATCCCGGATAGGCGCCACCGCGCGGCCGCGTCAGGCTGCAGTCACCCGCCCGTCCCGGGCCCACCAACCGGAGATTCCAGATGCCCATCCGTCGTCCCGCACTCGCCATCGGCATTTGCGCCGTGCTCGCCAGTGGCGTCTTCGCTGGCGGCAAGGCCGAAGCCGCCGCGCATCTGGACAGCCTGCTGGAGTCCAAGCTGGCCAGCACGCCGCTGACCGACGAGTTGCAGATCGTCATCACCTACAAGCAGTCCAAGCCGGTTTCGGCGGCGCAGCTGACCGTGTTGCACGACCTGGGCATCACCCGCGGCGTCAGCATGCAGACCCTGCCGATCGCCGGTGCGCTGGCCACGCCGGAGGAGATCCTGGCGCTGGCCGAGCGCGACGACGTCGCTTCGATCTACTACAACGCCCCGCTGCGCTACTTCAACCAGGACGCGCGCCAGGCCACCGGGGTCGACCGCGCGCAGAGCAATCCGGGCGACTTCGGCCGCACCGTGCCGTACACCGGCCGCGGCGTCGGCGTGCTGATCAACGACTCGGGCATCGACGCCACCCACCGCGACCTGGCCTATGGCGACCGCGTGGTGCAGAACGTGCTGGCCAACACCAACCTGCACAATCTGAACTCGATGCTGCCGGTCACCTACCTGGAGGGCGTGCCGAACACCGATGCCGGTTCCGGCCATGGCACCCACTGCGCCGGCACGGTCGGCGGCAGCGGCGCGCAGTCCGGCGGCAAGTACCGCGGCGTGGCGACCGGCGCCAGCCTGGTCGGCTACGGCTCCAGCGGTGTGCTGCTTGTGCTGGATGCGGTGGGCGGCCTGGACTACGCGGCCTCGCACCAGAACAGCTTCAAGGATCCGATCCGCGTCGTCAGCAACTCCTGGGGTACCTCCGGCAAGTTCGACCCGGCCGACCCGGTCAACGTCGCCACCTACGAGCTGTACAAGCGCGGCATCGTCAGCGTGTTCGCCGCCGGCAACGACGGTCCCAAGGAGGACACCCACAACCCGTATGCGCAGGCGCCGTGGGTGATCTCGGTCGCCGCCGGCAATGTCGACGGCACGCTGGCCGACTTCTCCTCGCGCGGCAAGGCCGGCGAGCGCGATACCTTCACCACCGCCGACGGCAAGAGCTGGACCCACATCAACCAGCCCAGCATCACCGCGCCGGGCGTGGATATCATCTCCACCCGCGCCTCCACCGGCCTGTTGCCGCCGCTGGCCGCGCAGAAGGACGAAAAGCTGATCGCGCCGGCGCAGCTGCCGTTCTACACCACCATGAGCGGCACCTCGATGGCCACGCCGCATGTGGCGGGTGTGGTGGCGCTGGTGCTGGAGGCCAATCCGAACCTGACCCCGGACCAGGTCAAGGACCTGATCGAGCGCACCGCCACACCGATGGCGGGACGTGCGTCCTGGGAAGTGGGCGCCGGCTATCTCAACGCCTACTCGGCGCTGCGCGAAGCCAGCAAGAAGTGACCGGATCGGGCGGACGCCAGCGTCCGCCCGATCCGCTGCAAGCGCAGTCGACCGCCGTGTCGGTGCTTGCGATGCAGTCCGGAGGCCGCCGTTCTTCGACCAAATGAAGCGCCGTCCGATCGACTGATGTCGTTGACGTTTTCGCGGTTGCCTTCGATCACGCTGTCGCCGTTCGGCGGCGTGGTCGGCAGCCACCGCGATCCCCCGTGCTGGACGTGCGGGGTTCCACCGCTCCCCGGAATGGCGTCCGGGAATCGGAATGGGCCCCGCACGTCCCGCATTCCTTTCGGCCGCACCGCGCGCCGATGCGCCGGATCGGGCACGCCGCTCCCGCCCCCCTGTTTTTGCCGCATGTCGGCGCCCTCTGCCTGCAATGCACTCTGTTGCCGTTCCAGCCGCGGTGTTCGCTGGGTCGGGTGGCATGCCCCGGCGTGTGGCTCGCCGTGCAGTGCCGACTGCCGCGAGCGGCGACAGGGGAGCGCACCCTCCAATCCCGTGGTAGTTGCATGCGCCGCGGCTGAGTGTTTCCACCCGGCCGGCCTGGGTGCGATACCGGATTGGCCGCGCATCGGCGCGCCCGGCACGCTGCGGTGGCCGCCCGCTACGGGCTTCGACGATCCGGAGATTCCGCAATGTCCATTCGCCGTCCCGTTCTTGCCGTCGGTATCTGCGCCGTCCTCGCCGGCGGTGTGTTCGCCGGCGGCGACGCCCTGGCCGCCGCCCATCTCGACCAAGTACTGGAAGCCAAGCTCGCTGCTGCGCCGGCCGGCGACGCACTGCAGATCGTGATCACCTACGATCAGTCCGGGCCGGTCTCGGCCTCGCAACTCACCGCGCTGCATGCGCTGGGCATCACCCGTGGGATCACCATGCGCACGCTGCCGATCGCTGGCGCGCTGGCCACGCCTGCCGAGATCCGCGCGCTGGCGCAGCGCGACGACGTCGCCTCGATCTACTACAACGCACCGCTGCGCTATTTCAACAAGGAAGCCCGCGAGCTGACCGGCGTGGACCGCGCGCAGGGCAATCCCGGCGATTTCGGCCGCGCGCTGCCCTACAGTGGCCGCGGCGTCGGGGTGATGATCAACGACTCCGGCATCGATGCCACCCATCGCGATCTCGCCTACGGCACCCGCGTCGTGCAGAACGTGCTGGGCACCACCAACCTGGCCAACGTCGATGCGATGCTGCCGATCACCTATGCAGAGGGCGTGCCCAATACCGACCTCGGCTCCGGCCATGGCACGCACTGCGCCGGCACGGTCGGCGGCACCGGCGCGCAGTCCAACGGCGCCTATCGCGGCGTGGCGACCGGCGCCAGTCTGGTCGGCTACGGATCCGGTGCGGTGCTGCTGATCCTGGACGCGGTCGGCGGTCTGGATTATGCGGCCACGCATCAGTTCAGTTTCAAGGATCCGATCCGCGTCACCAGCAATTCCTGGGGCTCCTCCGGCAAGTTCGATCCGCAGAATCCGGTCAACGTCGCCACCTACGAGCTGTACAAGCGCGGCATCGTCAGCGTGTTCGCCGCCGGCAACGACGGCCCCAACGAGGACACCCACAATCCGTACGCGCAGGCGCCGTGGGTGATCTCGGTGGCCGCGGGCGAGAAGGATGGCACGCTGGCCGACTTCTCCTCGCGCGGCAAGCGCGGCGAGAGCGGCAGCTTCACCATGGCCGACGGCAAGACCTGGACCTATCTCAACGAGCCGACGATCACCGCGCCCGGCGTGGACATCGTCTCCACCCGCGATTCCACCGGCGCGTTGCCGCCGCTGGCCGCGGACAAGGACAGCAAGCTGATCGCCCCGGCGCAACTGCCGTTCTACACCACCATGAGCGGTACCTCGATGGCCACCCCGCACGTGGCCGGCATCGTCGCGCTGCTGCTGGAGGCCAATCCGGACCTGACCCCGGACCAGGTCAAGGACCTGCTCGAACGCACCGCCACCAACATCCCCGGGCGCACGTACTGGGAGGCTGGCGCGGGCTACGTGAATGCCTATGCCGCGCTGTTGGAAGCCAGCAAGCAGCGCAGCGGCTTCGGCAAGACGGTCAATTCCCTGCATCAGTTCTACAGCAATGCGCTGGTGCTGCCCGGCGGCAGCCAGCCGTTCGAGGTGGCGTTCTCGCCGGTGGGCACGCCGCAGACCCAGTCGTTCACCGTCGGCAAGGACGTCGCCTGGGTCAGCGCCAAGGCCACCATCGACGCCAACACCCAGGCATTGGTGCTGACCGATCCAGACGGCGTCAGCCATGGCTCGCCGGTGGCGTTGCCGTTGCTGGGCAGCACGGTCAGTGTCGGTGCGCCGGGCAAGCCGGGCACCTGGACCATCAGTGTGCGCGGCATCGGTTCGATCAGCGGCGTGCCGGTGGCGCCCAAGGGCAGCAACGGCATCGCGGCCCCGGGCACGGTGCGCGGCACCCTGGATTTCCTGCGCAGCGGCGGCTACACCGGCCTCAACGACGTCGCCAGCGGCGACCGCGATCGCGGCGCGGTGGAGTACGCGGTCGGCAACCGCCTGATGGACGGTTACGCCGATGGCTTGTTCCGCCCGCAGAATCCGCTCAAGCGCGCGGAGTTGGCGCGCTATCTGGTGATGGGTGCCGGCGTGCGCCAGGCGCTGCCGGCCACGCCCAGCTTCAGCGGGCTCGGCCGCAACGACCCGGCCTATCCGTTCGCCGAGGCGGCAGTGGGCAAGGGCGGGGTGCTGCGCGACCTGCAGCAGAACCAAGCCGCGGTGATGGGGCTGGTCGCCGGCGATTTCCGTCCCAACGACGCCGTCAGCAAGCTGCAGCTGGCGTATTCGCTGGTGCAGGCACTGGGCCTGCAGACGCAGGCGCTGGCCTTCGACGGCACGCTGTCGGTGAGCTACAACAACCAGCGGCTGCCGATCGAGGACGTGGCGGCGATTCCGAGCAACCTGCGCGGCTACGTGCAGCTGGCGCTGGATGCCGGCATCCTCAATGCGCGCTTCGCGGTGACCCAGGGGCCGCAGGACCTGCAGCCGACCCTGCATGCCTACTTCGATCCGGGCAGCACGGTGTCGCGTAGCGGCTATGCGGTGATCGCCGGGCGCTTCCTCGGCGTCAACCGGCAGGCCAAGGACTGAGGACTGCGGTGACCGCTGCGACAGCATGCGCGCAGGTGCAAGGCCTGCGCCGTGCTGGTTTGCTGCGGTAGGCGTCTGCTGCCGCTACGAGCGCGCCACCGGCAACCCGTTGTTGCCGCGGCTCGGCGGGATCTGTCCTTGCAATGTGTGGGAGCGGCTTCAGCCGCGACGCGGTGTAGCAGGAATGCGCGTCGCGGCTGAAGCCGCTCCTGCAAATGACGTTTCGTCGTTGTTGGAGCTGCCCCGAAAACCGCTCCTACACGTGAGCCCGCCTGATCGCTGGAGGCCCCATAGGCGCGGCATCAGTTTTCCCGCGGATGCACGCTGACCGTGGCGGTCATGCCCGCAGCGAGCAGGGTGCCCTGCGGCACGCTGGCCGGATCGATGCGGATGCGCACCGGCACGCGCTGCGCCAGGCGGATCCAGTTGAAGGTGGGGCTGACGTTGGCCAGCAGCGAGGTGCCGGTCGGATTGTCGCTGTCGGAAATGCCGCGGGCGATGCCCTCGACCTGGCCGTGCAGCATCAGGCCGCCGCTCATCAGGCGGATGTCGGCGCGATCGCCGACGTGGACCCGCGGCAGCTTGGTTTCCTCGAAATAGCCGTAGACCCACATCGCATCGTCGCGGACCAGCGCCAGGCGCGCACTGCCGGCCTGGGCGTAGTCGCCCACGCGCACTTCCAGATTGGTGATGTAGCCGTCGGCGGTGGCACGCACCTGGGTGCGCTGCAGATCCAGTTCGGCCAGGTCGAGCGCGGCCTGCGCCTGTTCCACCGATGCCACCGCCTGCGCCTGTGCCGCGGTGGCCTGGCCGCGCAGCGCCGCGCTGCGGTGCACGTCGGCCTGCGCCGAACGCGCGGTGGCTTCGGCGTCCGAGCGCGCTTCGGCGGAGATGACCGCGGCGGCGCGCGCGCGCCGTTCGGCCTGGGCGCGGCGCATCTGGAATTCCGCTTCGCTGGCCGCCTGGGTGGCGGCCGCCGCCGACAGGCTGGCGCCGGCCGCACGTGCCTGCGCCTGCGCGACCGCAAGGTTGGCGCGGGCCTTTTCCAGGGCCAACTCGTAGCGCTTGCGGTCCACGCTGAACAACAGGTCGCCGCGTTTGACATGCTGGTTGTCGCGCACGGCGACCGCATCGACCAGGCCGGACACGTCCGGCGCGATCCGCACCACTTCCGCGCGCACGCGGCCGTCGCGGGTCCAGGGCGAGAGCATGTAATGGCGCCACAGCGCATGCGCCAGCAGGGCGGCGACCAGCACCACGATGGCGGTCAGGGCGAAACGGATCAGGGCAGGGGTCTTCATGGCGGGACTCACGGAAGAAGGAGCAGGCCGAGCGCGGCGAAGGCGCCGACGTAGACGGCCAGACGGAACAGGGAGGGATGCCAGGCGTAGCGGTACAGGCCGGCGCGGCCGGCGACCGCGTCCAGCGCCCAGGCCACCAGCAGCAGGGCCAGGCCCAGCACCAGCAGGCCGGGCACGTATACCCCGGCGATCGAGAGTTCAGCGGGCAGCAGCATCGTCGGCTCCTGGGGTGGCGGTGGTCGGCGCAGGCGTATCGGCCAGCGCGGCGAGAACGGAATCGGCGTCGAGCAGCGCGCCGCGCAGCAGCAACAAGTGCTCGCGGGTGGGCTTCCAGCGCAGCGGTACCGCGCCTTCCACCTGGCTGGCGGCCAGCGCTGCCTCCACCCGCTGCAAGGCGTGTCGGTGCCGTTGCGGGCTGGGATCGAGATACAGATCGGCCAGCGCCTGCACGGCGGCCTCCACCGCGGTGGCCAGGGCCGGCGGCAGCGTGCCTGCGGCCGCATCGCGGCGCAGTTCGACCAGGGTGCGCCCGGTTTCATGCACCGACAGCGCCCAGCCGAGCAGGTCGCGCAGTTCGTCGCTGCCCGGCGGGGTGTGCGCGACGATCTGCTGGAACAGGTCGCGGTTGACGCTCTCCAGTTGCAGCGCCAGCCCCGGCAGCGGCGCACGCGCGGCCAGTGTGGTCTGCCGCCGCAGCCGCTCCAGCAGGCGCCGGCGCTGCCAGCGGGTGCCGATCACCGGCGGCACGAATACGAACGTCGCGCTCACCGCCAGCGTCCCCAGCAGCAGCGGCACCACGCTGTTGAAGGTGGCCGCGGCGTTGAAGCTTGGCGTCGGCTGGACCGCCAGGATCGAAACGAAGGCCAGGTTGGCGCCGGTGGCGAAGCCGTACAGCGCCGGTTTCGAGGCCAGGTACAGGGTCACCAGCAGGAACGGCAGGGTGCCGGCGACGAACAGCACATAGCCGTCCATTTGCGGCAGCACCAGCAACTGGCAGATCACGCCGAGCACGATGCCGAACACGAACCCCTTGAACAGCGAGCGCGCGGCAGCGGGTGCGTTGGCGCTGGACGACAGGATCGCGCTCAGCGCCACTGCCTGGAACACCGCGGTGGCGCCGCTGATCCAGCCGGCCTGGATCCACAGCCAGCACATCGTCGCCACCAGCAACGCGCTGCGCAGCGCGGTCAGTGCGGCCGCGGCGTAGTCGTTGCCGCGCACGAACACCGCGGTGTCGCCGCGGTCCTGCGGCGTGCGCCACTGCTGCGGCGCGACCAGGGTCGCCTCGGTGGCCACGTAGTCGTGCAGGTCGGCGAAGAACCGCTGCAGCAGCGACACGCCGGTGTCGAATCCCTCGTGCCTTGCCGCCGGCAGGGCCACGCGTGCCTCGGCCGCGCGCGTCGCCAGCGCATCGCGGCACGCCGCCAGCTTGCGCGCGGTCGCGGCCGCGCCCTCGCGTCCGCCACGATCGCTGAGCGCGGCCTTCAGCGGCCGATACAGGCCGATCAGCGCCTCGGCCACCTCCGCATCGCCGCTGCGCAGCAGCCGGTTGATGTAGTGGTGCAGCGCCTGGAAGCTGGTCGACACCGCCATGAAGCGCTGGTTGAGCAGGCGCAGGCGGCCACTGCGCACCCGTGCCTCCGGATCCTCGAACACCACCGAACTGCGCAGGTCCTCGATGGTCACTGCGTCGCGCACGAAGCGCAGGTGCGCCTGCTCCATCGCCTCGCGCGGCAACTGGCCGCCGGTGGCGTCGCGGACGAAGTCCAGGAAGCCGTCGGACGCGCGGCGCACGGTGTCGCGCAGGGTCTGGCGCAGCCGGCTGGGAAACACCACGTCGCTGACGATGCCGGTCACCAGCAGGCCCAGCACCACCTCGGTCACCCGCGCCACCACCAGGTTGAACACGTTCTGCGGCTGGTTCACCGCCGGCAGCGCGATCAGCGCCACCGTGTAGCCGGACAGCACGAAGGCATACGCCTTGAAGTTGCGGTACAGCAGCGCGCCGCCGGTGCAGGCGCCGATCCACAGCGACAGTGCCAGCACGAACAGCACCGGCTCCTGCGGGAACAGCGCCACCATCGTCAGCGCCGCGACGCTGCCGATCAGCGTGCCCAGCACCCGGTAGAAGCCCTTGGCGAAGACCATGCCGGTCTGCCGGTGCATCACCACCACCACGGTGATCATCGCGGTCATCGGCGAGGCCAGGTCCAGACGCAGGGCGATCCAGCCGGCCAGATAGATCGACAGCAGCGTGCGCAGCACGAACAGCCAGGCCTCGCCTTCGCCGCGCAAGGCGTCGGCCAGCAGGGTGCGCAGGCCTGGCGCTGCCTCGGCAGCGGCGGCGTTGGGGTGTTGCGCGCTCATGCGGCGTCCTCGACCCCGCGCAGCAGGGTCTTCAGCAGCGCCTGCAACTGCGCCAGCGCCGCCGGATCCAGATGCTGCACATACGTGTCGAGCTGGACGGAGAGGTCGGGGATCAGTGCCTCGATCAGGCGCTCGCCGGCCTCGGTCAGCCGCAGCAGCAGCATGCGCCGGTCCTCGGCACTGGGCATGCGCTGGATCAGGCCCTTGTCGACCAGCTGACTGGTCAGACGGGTGATGTTGGCCGACTTCTCGCCCGCCGCGTCGCTCAGCTGGGACGGGTTCAAGGTTCCGTCGGGGCTGGCGTCGATCATCATCAGCACGTTGTATTCGGCGTAGCTCAGGCCATAGGGCCGCAACACCTCGTTGCTCTGGTCCAGGCTGAGCTTGTGCAGCAGCTTGATCAGCCGCAGGACCAGCGCGGCTTGTCGCGGGAAGTGCGGATGCTTGCGGGCGGTCACGTCCAGGCGCTGCTCGGTGGCGGCGAAGCGGCTCATGCGCGGCTCAATGATTTGTACATGTGTAAATAATACATTTATGTATTAATTTTGCGGTAACGCCGGCTGAACGCGGCCCGCTGGAGGAGGTGTGTCTCAGGAAAAACGCGCGGACAGGCCTGCGCCGAGGGCGCAGTGCGTTAGCGTGCCGCGCGGCAGGTCGAGGCAGCGCCTGTGTCCGGTGAAGCGCAGGTCGACGCGCAGGCGCGTTTCGCGCCCCGGAAGCCGGGACGTCGCGTTAGAGCCAGGGGGACAGGTGGCGCCTCAGCGCCACCGCCGGGTCAACGCAGCACGCCGTCCAGGCCGGGCGCGGGCGAGAGCATGTTGCGGGTGTCGATCTCGAAGCTGCGCTGCTTCTTGTCCTCGGGCGTCGCGGCGATGCTGCCCTTCAGGGTGTACTCCAGGCTGCGGCGGCCGGCCAGGGCATCGGCGACGGCCATGCGCGCGCTCGAGCTGGGCTTCAGCGCGACACTCACCACGTCCGCCGTCTCCGGACCGATCGAAATGCCAGGTGCGGCCTGCAGGCTGCCGGCCGCTTCGCCGCCCACCCCCAGGTCCAGGCGCAGGGTGTCGTAGCGCATCGGAATGCTGCTGTAGTTCTGCAGGCGCAGTTCCACCTTCCAACTGCCGTCCATGTTGACCGTCAGTTGCTGCACGCTGGCGGCCGGGTCCGACACACGCCGCACGATGCCGTCGCTGCAGGCGCCGAGCAACGCGGTGCACAACACGAGCAAGCCGAGGCGGAGCGGGTGACGCATGGGCGGAATCCACGGAAAGGAAGACCGGCGAAGACTACACCACACCCCTGTCTGCCGTGGTGGCGCAGCGATGGCGAGCCTCCCCCGGACTGCGCGGGCTGCGGAAGCTGGCGGCATGCCGGCGGTCGCGCGCGTGGCGTGACGTGACGCAAGGCGGACAGCGGACACGCTCTATTGGCGCCTTCGCTTGGTGTCGAGCGCTTCCGCCACTGGAATGGCAGGCCCGCCCAACCTAGCTGCGCGATGGCGTCGTCCACGTCGTGCCATCTGCCGTCAGCCCTCAATCCGGCATGCGGCCGGCCTGTGGGCCGGCCATTACTCCGTTCCGTTATGTCATCCACCTCCGTTGCTGCTTCTCCGATCGCCCTTGGCGCAGCGACCCACCAGATCATCCAGGCTGACCCGCACGTGCCTGCGGACGTTCAGGTACGGCGGAATGACCGCGGCTGGTCGGGCGTCCGGTCGGTGTCCTCGGCGATCCGGCCGGCGGCCATCACCAAGGCGTCCCTGCCGTGCGCCGGCCGGATGCCGAGGACGTGTCCAGCATCGCGCCCCCTCGGATCGGACGCAGTCGGCGCAGGCCGCGGCGGTCGGTAGGAAAATTCTGCAACATTGCGCTTGCCCAATCCCGATCACCTCGCTATGATGCGCGTCCTCGCACCGGTCCTGCCGCGTTGCGCAGTGGCCGAGTAGCTCAGTTGGTAGAGCAGGGGATTGAAAATCCCCGTGTCGGCGGTTCGATTCCGTCCTCGGCCACCATTCTTTCAGGGCTTGCAGCAATGCAGGCCCTTTTCTTTTGCCGCGAGGGTTTGCGGCATCTGCATGCCTTGGCGGTGTGTTGTGCTGCCTTGGTCGCCGTCGTCGAAGGTGGCGTACGGCGTCGCCATTCGGCGTCCGGGCCGATCTCCCGCGCTGTGCAGATTTCCGCATGCGCGAGGCCTGTTGCGACGGTCCTTTGCCCTGATCGGGTGTGAAGAAGGTGTGTCCACGTCCGTAGACAACTGCGCCCAGTTCACGGTTTTTCGGGATCTTCCGCTCAATCAATGGCGCTGCCTGTCGTAATCATAGGCACGGGCAATCGGGGGAACCTGCCAATGACCAGCGGATTCGGACGGAGATGTGGCGGCGTGGCCCTGCTGTTGGCCATGGCCGGCAACGCCGTGGCAGCCCCTTCCGACCGGACCGAGCATGCGGGCGAGCAGGGCGGTCCCGGTGCCGATGCGCCCTACATCGAACAGGTCGGTTCCGAGTGCGTGATGGTCAATACCTACCTGCAGCGGCGCGACGGGGTGGTCGAGCGCGTGGTGCTGCGCGAGCCGGTGCAGTGCGCCAGTCGGCCGGACCAGCGCTCCATGGCCGATCTGAGCAACTGACCGCCGCGCCATGACGGCCGGCGTCCCGCGCAGCGCTTTACATCACTGCGCCGCTCCTGCATAAGCTGCTGCTTCCCGTCCATCGGAACCTGCGCATGCGTCTTTCGCCGATCGCGCTGCTGTTGCTGGCGTGCCTGTTGTGCCTCGCACCGCCGCTGCGCGCCGCACAGCCGGTGAGCTCGGTCGCCGCGTTCGATCTCGGCCGTTATGCCGGGCAATGGCACGAGATCGCGCATCTGCCGGTTTCCTTCCAGAAGAAATGCGTCGGCGACGTCACCGCGGCCTATGTGCTGCGCGACGACGGTCAGGTCGGCGTGCGCAACGCCTGCCGCACCGCCAGCGGCGACACGCTGGCGGCCGACGGTGTGGCCCGGCGGGTGGAGGGCCATCCCGGGCGGCTGCAGGTGCGCTTCGCGCCGGATTGGCTGGCCTGGCTGCCGATGGTGTGGGCCGACTACTGGGTGATCGCGCTCGACCCGGATTATCAATGGGCGCTGATCGGCGAACCCGGACGCAAGTACCTGTGGGTGCTGTCCCGCTCGCC
The DNA here is from genome assembly GCF_034105425.1 of Xanthomonas sp. LF06-19. Lineage (NCBI taxonomy): Bacteria > Pseudomonadati > Pseudomonadota > Gammaproteobacteria > Lysobacterales > Lysobacteraceae > Xanthomonas > Xanthomonas sp. LF06-19. The sequence continues at coordinate 23,132 of NZ_JAXGGH010000013.1, forward strand.
GCGCATGCAGCGCAGCGTGTTCGAGGGCATCAAGGCCAAGGCGGTGGCGATGGGGTACGACCTCGACCCGCTGCTGGTGGTCGCGCCGCTGGACTGAGTGGGCGCTGCCGGCGCGTCGTTGCGGGCGGATCGGTGTCACATGGGCGACAGGCGCTGAGGATTGGGCCATCGCTGGGACTTTGCCGCGCGCTGTACGACGCTTGGGGCAGCGACTTGCAGTTCGCTGTGGCCGGCTGCTTCCGCCGGCGGTGGCTGGCGCCCTGGAAGATGTGCCTTGGCGCCTGCTGTCTGGCAGTGCATCGTGCATGCCGGGTGACGCGTCGCAGGCCACCCTGTGGGACGGATGCTGCAACCGCTCGGCGTCAGCCGGGAAATGCCGTCAGTGCCGCGGCCAGCAGGTCTGCGCTGTCGCCGTCGCGCAGCGCCTGCAGGGCGTTGCGGCCATCGACCAGGCGCACCTCCCGCAGCCATTGCGACAGCGTCGCCAGATCGCTGCCGCAGCCGTTCCAGGCCACGCAGATGGTGTCGCCGACATTGTGCAGGTCGGCCTGGTTCAGATGCTCCAGGGTGCCGTCATGCGCCAGCCAGGCGAGTGCGCGTTGCGCATCCTCCGGTGCGCCATAGGCGGCGCCGTCGATCAGCGACAGCAGGTCGCTGCTGTCGGCGCGCCGCTCGGCCCGGCGCCGTTCGGCGCGACGCATGCCCTGCAGGATCGCCTTGATCCTTCCTTCGTGAATGCTGTCGGTCATGGGCGGCGAGGCGATGCGGGTGGACGGGTCACTCTTCGCGCTCGGCACGCAGTTGCAGTTCACCGTCGGCCAGGCGTGCGCGCAGCCGATCGCCGGGGGCGACCTGAGCGGCCGAGCGCACCACGCTGCCGTCGTCGACGCGGGTCAGGATGCTGTAGCCGCGCGCCACGGTGGCCAGCGGGCTGACCGTCTCCAGTGCACGCGCCAGTGCGCGCAGGCGCTGCGCATCGGTCTGCAGTTGCCGCGCCATCGCCGCCTGCGGACGTCGGCCCAGCGCCAGCAGGCGCACCCGCAGCATCGCCAGCCGCCGTTGCGGCTGCGCGGCGCGCAGCACCGCGGCGGCATGGCGCAACTGGGCATGCCGGCGTTCCTGCTGTTGCCGCCATACCGCCGCCAGCCGCCGTCCGATCTCGTGCTGGCGGCGCTGCAGCAACTGCAGGCGCACCTGCGGGCTCTGCGCCTGCAGGCGCAGCAGGGCGCGGTCGGCGCGTTGCTGCGCTTGCCGCAGCCGGTGCTGCTGCCAGCGCAGCAACGCGGCATGCTGGGAGCGCAGGCGCGCGCCGAGATCGCGCTGATCGGGCACCAGCAATTCGGCGGCGACCGACGGGGTGGGCGCGCGCAGGTCGGCGGCGAAATCGGCCAGGGTCACGTCGGTCTCGTGGCCGACGGCCGACACCACCGGGGTGACTGCCGCGGCGATGGTGCGTGCCAGGTGTTCGTCGTTGAACGCCCACAGGTCCTCGAGCGAACCGCCGCCGCGGGTCAGCAGGATCGCGTCGTAGCGGCCGCTGGCGTCTGCCTGGCGCAGCAACGTGGCGATCTGCGCCGCGGCGCTGTCGCCCTGGACCAGGCTCGGCAGGATGTCCACCTGCAGCAGCGGCATGCGCCGGCCGAGCACGCTCAACACGTCGCGCACCGCGGCGCCGCTGGGCGAGGTGATGACCGCCAGGCGCCGCACGAAGCCGGGCAGGGCGCGCTTGCGCTCGCTGGCGAACAGGCCTTCGGCGGCGAGCCGGGCCTTGAGCTCCTCGAACGCCCGGCGCAAAGCGCCTTCGCCGGCTTCCTCCAGATGGTCCAGCACCAACTGGTAGTCGCCGCGCGCTTCGTACAGGGTCAGGCGCCCGCGCGCCAGCACCCGCAGGCCTTCGCGCGGCACGAACCGCAGCCATTGGCTCTTGGGCTTGAACATCGCGCAGCGCACCTGCGCGCGCGCATCCTTCAGGGTGAAATAGAGGTGGCCGGACGAGGGGCGGGTGACGTTGCCCAGTTCGCCTTCCACCCAGGCCAGCGGAAAGGTGCTCTCCAGCAGGTCGCGGGCCAGCGTGTTGAGCTGGCTGGGGCTGAGGATCTGGTCGGCGCGATCGGACATGCGGGCAGTGCAGGGCGTACGGGCGCCTATCCTCGCACGTCGGCAGCTGTGGCCGGCTGCGTCGACTTGGCTGCATGCCGGGCCAGCGCCCATTGCACGTGCTCGCGCACCAGCGGCGAGGGATGCTGCGCGCGCGCGCCTAGCGCGGCCAGCACCTGCGGCGTGGTCGGGGCGTTGCCCAGCGCTACGGCGATATTGCGCAGCCAGCGTTCGTGGCCGCTGCGGCGGATCGCGCTGCCTTCGGTACGGCGCAGGAACTCGTCTTCCTCCCAGGCGAACAACTGCGCCAGCGTGGCCTTGTCCAGGTCGTTGCGCGCGCGGAAGTCCGGCTCGTCGCTGCGCTTGGCGAACTTGTTCCAGGGGCAGATCAGCTGGCAGTCGTCGCAGCCGAAGATGCGGTTGCCGATCGCCGCGCGCAGTTCCTCGGGAATCGCGCCGTCGTGTTCGATGGTGAGGTAGGCGATGCAGCGGCGCGCATCGAGTCGGTACGGCGCGACGATCGCCTGGGTGGGGCAGACGTCGATGCAGCGCGTGCAGGTGCCGCAGTGGGCGCTGGCCGGCGGGTCGATCGGCAGCGGCAGATCGACGTAGATCTCGCCGAGGAAGAACCAGGAGCCGCCGTTGCGGTCGATCAGGCAGGTGTGCTTGCCGATCCAGCCCAGGCCGGCGTCGCGCGCCAGGGCGCGTTCGAGCACCGGCGCCGAATCGACGAACACGCGGTGGCCGAACGGGCCGATCTCGTCCTGGATGCGCTCGGCCAGCTTCTGCAGACGGTTGCGCATCAGCTTGTGGTAGTCGCGGCCCAGCGCATAGCGCGCGACGTAGGCGCGCTCGCCGTCGCGCAGCGTGTCCCAGGCCGAATCGTCGTCGTTGCGGCCGTAGTCCAGGCCCACCGAGATCACCCGCAATGTGCCGGGGATCAGCTCCGCCGGGCGGGAACGCTTGTCGCCGTGCTGGGCCATCCAGTGCATCGTGCCGTACAGGCCCTGTTCCAGCCAGTCGCGCAGATGCGCCTCGTCCTGCTGCAGTTCGATGCCGGCGATACCGCAGCGCTGGAAGCCGAACGTGCGTGCCAGCGCGCGGATGCGCGCGGCGGCGGTGTGGGGATCGGCGATGTCGAGGCGGGCGGACATCGCGCAAGTATAGAATCCCGTGCATGTACGACTGCTTCGATCTCTATGCCACCGCGGACGCGCGCCGCATCGATGCGCAGGCCACCGCGCTGCTGGGCGGCGACGGCTATGCGCTGATGCAGCGCGCCGGCCAGGCCGCGTGGCAGACGCTGCTGCAGCGCTGGCCGCAGGCGCAGCGCATCCTGGTGGCCTGCGGCAGCGGCAACAACGGTGGCGATGGCTACGTGCTGGCGCGGCTGGCGCATCGCGCCGGGCGCCAGGTGCGTGTGCTGCAGTTGTCCGGGCGCGGCCCGCAATCGCCGCTGGCGCAGCGCGCCTGCACCGACTACATCGGCGTCGGCGGTCGCATCGAGGAGTTCGACGCGGCACTGGCGCCGGCCGACGTGGTGGTCGATGCGCTGCTGGGCATCGGCCTCAATCGCGCGCCGGACGCCGAACTGGCGGCGCTGCTCGGCGCGCTGGGAGGACTTGGCGCGCCGGTACTGGCGCTGGATGTGCCCAGCGGCGTGGACGCCGAAACCGGCAGCGTGCCCGGCGCAGTCCTGCCGGCGACGCTGACCTTGCAGTTCATCGTCGCCCATGCCGGCCTGCATACCGGTGCGGCCTTGAACCATGTCGGCGAGCGCGCGCTGGCCGCGCTGGAGGTGCCGCTCGCTGCGTTCGCCGGTTGCGCGCCGCGCGCGCAGGCCTGGACCGTCGGCGCCTTGCGCAATCGCCTGGCGCCCCGCCGGCAGGACAGCCACAAGGGCGATTCCGGGCATGTGCTGTGCGTCGGCGGCAACCTCGGCAGCGGCGGGGCGGTGATGCTCAGCGCCGAATCGGCCCTGCGCAGCGGCGCCGGCCTGGTCAGCGTGGCGACCCGCAGCGCGCACGTGGCACCGCTGCTGGCGCGCTGCCCGGAGGCGATGGCGCATGCGGTCGACGAGGCGGCGGCGCTGGCGCCGTTGCTGCGCAAGGCCAGCGTGGTTGCGCTCGGTCCCGGGCTTGGCCAGGACGCCTGGGCGCAGGCGCTGTGGCAGACGGTCCTGGCCGATGAGGATCGCGCGCTGATCCTGGACGCCGATGCATTGAACCTGCTTGCGCAGGCGCCGCGGCCCGTCCCGCAGGCGGTACTGACCCCGCATCCCGGCGAGGCCGGGCGCCTGCTCGGCATCGCCACCGCCGAGGTGCAGCGCGATCGCTTCGCGGCCGCTGCGGCCTTGGCCGAACGCTATCAGGCGACGATTGTGCTGAAGGGGGCCGGCAGCTTGGTCGCCGCGCCCGGGCAGACGCCGCGGGTAATCGCCGCCGGCAATCCGGGCATGGCGGTCGGCGGCATGGGCGATCTGTTGACCGGGGTGATCGCGGCGCTGCGCGCGCAAGGGTTGCCGGCGTTCGAGGCGGCCAGCGTCGGCGCGCTGCTGCATGCCGGCGCCGGCGATCGCGCGGCCGCCGACGGCCAGCGCGGCCTGCTGCCCACCGACCTGTTGCCGGCGCTGCGGCGCCTGTCCAATCCGGAATCCGAACCATGAGCCTCAGCTTGTTCCTGCCCGACAGCGAGGCCACCGAGCGCCTCGGCCGCGTGCTGGCCGCGACCCGCCCGGCGCAGGCCGCGGTGCATCTGCACGGGGATCTGGGTGCCGGCAAATCGACCCTGGCACGGGCGCTGCTGCGCGCGCTCGGGGTGCAGGGCGCGATCCGCAGCCCTACCTACACCCTGGTGGAGCGCTACCCGCTGGCCGATGGCGAGGCCTGGCACCTGGATCTATACCGCATCGGCGTGGCGGGCGAGCTGGATTTCCTCGGACTGGACGAGGGCGGGGCCACGCTGTGGCTGGTGGAATGGCCCGAGCGCGGCGGCGACGTGCTGGCGCCCGCCGATCTGGACGTGTGCCTGGCGGTGCACGGCGACGGGCGTCGTGTCGCCCTGCAGGCACGTACCGATGTGGGGACCGCCTGGCTGGCGCAGCTGGCCCAGCAGGCCGACTTGCAGGGACTTTTTGCCGGCTGACGCTAGAAAGTGAAGGCAGGTTATGGATTATTAAGGGAAAACCGCTTGCCTTTGACTCCCGGCGATGTTTGAATCGCGTTATGCGCCCGGGGACCCGTTTTTTCGCCAGTTTCGCCGCTGCCGCAGGCTGGTGCCTGGCGGCGCAGACGGCGTTTGCCGGGCAGGTGCAGTCGGTCTCGCTCGACAACGGCGCCACCGGCACCCGCGCCGAGATCCGTCTGCAGGGCAGCGGTGGCTTCAGCACGCTGTCGCTGGCCAATCCCAATCGCCTGGTCGTCGATCTTCCCGATTCCTCCGCTGCCAAGGGCCTGAAGCTGCCGGCCGGCGGCGGCGTGGTCAGCGCAGTGCGCACCGGCCATCCGGTGCCGGGCACCTTGCGCATCGTCTTCGACCTGAGCAGTTCGGTGGTGGCGTTCAAGCCGCAGATGCAGACCATCGGCGGCAGTTCGGTGCTGGTGATCGAGTGGCCGGGCGAGGCACCGGCGGGCAAGGCGGTCGCCGCCGACGCGCCGGCAGCCGTGGCTCCGCTGCCGCAGGCCGCGCCTGTCGCAGCGCCCAAGCCGGTAGTGGATGCGCGCGCCGAAGCCGCACGCGCGACCGCGGCACTGACCTCGTCGGTGGTGCAGCGTGCCAGCCAGCCGGCGCCGACCCCGGTGCCGCCGCCCGCCGCGCCCACGCCAGCCCCGACCGTCGTTGCCTCTGCGCCGAGCGTTGCTGCCGCGGTGGCCGGCCGACCTGTGCCCGGCGTTGTGCCGACGCCGGCGCCTGCGACAGTCGCGCCGCCGGCGAACGCGCCGTCCGAGCGTGACGACGCGGACGACGATGCGGCGGTGGCTGCTGCCGCCGAAGCACGGCCGGTGATGCCGAGCGCGGCCTCGCGGGTGAAGATGGCGCCCGGCATGCGTCCGCTGATCGTGGCCATCGATCCCGGCCATGGCGGCCAGGACCCCGGCGCCAGCGGTCCGACCGGCAAGCACGAGAAGGACGTGACCCTGGCGATCGGCCGCGAACTGGCGCGCCAGATCAACGCCACGCCGGGCATGAAGGCCTACATGACCCGCACCACCGACGTGTTCATTCCTCTGCCGATGCGCGCGCAGAAGGCGCGTGCGGCCAAGGCCGACATCTTCATTTCGATCCACGCCGACGCGGCCGAGAACCGCAGCGCGACCGGTTCCTCGGTCTATGTGCTGTCGACCAAGGGCGCGTCCTCGCAGCGCGCGCGCTGGCTGGCCGACAAGGAAAACGCTGCCGACCTGATCGGTGGCGTGCGCCTGCAGAAGACCGACAGCACCCTGGCCAACGTGTTGCTGGACCTGGCCCAGAGCGGCCACATGAAGTCCTCCGAAGATGCGGCCGAGCAAGTGCTGGGCGGACTCAAGCGGATCGGCAACAACCACAAGCCCGAGATCGAGCGCGCGAACTTCGCGGTGCTGCGCACCTCGGACATGCCGGCGATGCTGGTCGAGACCGCCTTCATCTCCAACCCCGACGAAGAACGCCGGCTGACCGATCCGGCCTACCAGCGCCGCATCGCTGGTGCCGTGCTCGATGGCGTCAGCACCTTCTTCACGCGGCAGCCGCCGCCGGGCACGCTGTTTGCCGCGCGCGCGCAGGCCGAGGCGGAAGCGGCCAGCACCGTGGCCGGCGGCAGCCGCTGAGGCGCTATCATTAACGGCTGATCCTCGATGACGGCGTCCGCGCCGCGAGCCGTGCCGATGTTCTTCTTCTGCTGTCGTTTTCGTCCTGTCGCCACGACCGGCGCGCGTCTGTATGCGCGTGGAGCGAGGACGGCATGAGCATCCGTCAGCTGCCCGAGATCCTGATCAACCAGATCGCCGCCGGCGAAGTGGTCGAGCGTCCGGCCTCTGTCGTCAAGGAACTGGTGGAGAACGCGCTGGACGCCGGTGCGCACCGCGTCGACATCGATCTGGAAGAAGGCGGCGTGCGCCTGATCCGCATCCGCGACGACGGCGGCGGCATCGCGCCCGAGGAACTGCCGCTGGCCATCTCGCGGCACGCGACCAGCAAGATCGCCTCGCTGGACGACCTGGAATCGGTGGGCACGCTCGGGTTCCGTGGCGAAGCGTTGCCGTCGATCGCCTCGGTCAGCCGCTTCACCCTGGCCTCGCGCCGTGCCGGCGACGAACACGGTGCGGCGCTGCAAGTCGAAGGCGGCAAAGTCGGCGAGGTGCAGCCTCGCGCATTGCCGCCGGGCACCCTGGTCGAGGTCCGCGAGCTGTTCTACAACGTGCCGGCGCGGCGCAAGTTCCTGCGCGCCGAACGCACCGAACTGGGCCACATCGAGGAGTGGCTGCGTTCGCTGGCGCTGGCGCGCCCGGACGTGGAGCTGCGCGTCTCGCACAACGGCAAGCCGTCGCGGCGCTACAAGCCGGGCGATCTGTACTCGGACGCGCGCCTGGGCGAGACCCTGGGCGAAGACTTCGCAAAGCAGGCGCTGCGCGTGGACCACAGCGGTGCCGGCCTGCGCCTGCATGGCTGGATTGCGCAGCCGCATTACTCGCGCGCTAGCGCCGATCAGCAATACCTCTACGTCAACGGCCGCTCGGTGCGCGATCGCAGTGTCGCCCATGCGGTGAAGATGGCCTACGGCGACGTGCTGTTCCATGGCCGCCAGCCGGCCTATGTGCTGTTCCTGGAACTGGAGCCGGCGCGGGTCGACGTCAACGTGCATCCGGCCAAGCACGAGGTGCGCTTCCGCGACGCGCGGCTGATCCATGATTTCGTCTACCGCACGCTGCAGGATGCGCTGGCGCAGACCCGTGCCGGCAGCCTGCCGGGCACGCTCGGTGCCGAAGCGACGGCCGCGGTGCCTGCCGCGGGCACTGCGGCCTGGGCGCCCGCGGGCCTGCCGAGCGGCGGCGGTGGCGCGGGCGGTGGAGGGCAGGGCTACGGTTACGGCGCGCAGTGGCGCCCGGCGCAATCGCCGTTGGGTTTGCGCGTGGAAGAGGCGCCTGCAGCGTACGCGGCGCTGTACGCGCCCACCGCCGACGCGGGAAGCGCCGCCAGCCTGCCGCGGCAGACCCAGGACCCTGCCGGCGGCCTGCCGCCGACTGCCGCCGACAGCGGCGTGCCGCCGCTCGGCTACGCCATCGCGCAATTGCACGGCATCTACATCCTGGCCGAGAACGCCGACGGCCTGATCGTGGTCGACATGCACGCCGCGCACGAGCGCATCGGCTACGAGCGTTTGAAGACCGCGCACGATGGCATCGGCCTGCATGCGCAGCCGCTGCTGGTGCCGATCACCCTGGCAGTCGGCGAACGCGATGCCGACACCGCCGAGCGCGAGGCGGAGACGCTGGCCGCGCTCGGGTTCGAGATCACCCGCAGCGGACCGCAATCGCTGCACGTGCGCAGCATTCCCGCACTGCTGGCGCAGGCCGAGCCGGAGGCCTTGCTGCGCGACGTGCTCACCGACCTGCGCGAACACGGCCATAGCGGTCGCGTCGCCGGCGCGCGCGATGCGTTGCTGTCGACCATGGCCTGCCACGGCGCGGTGCGCGCCAACCGCCGCCTCACCATTCCGGAAATGAACGCACTGCTGCGCGACATGGAAGCCACCGAGCGCTCCGGGCAATGCAATCATGGGCGTCCGACCTGGGCGCGGTTCACCTTGGGCGAGATCGATCGTTGGTTCCTGCGGGGGCGGTGATGGACAAGCGGATGTGGACGGCGGCGCTGCTGGCGGCGCTCGTCGCCTTGAGTGGCTGCGGCAAGCAGGCGCCGGCACCGGCCGCGCCGAAGGCGATGGACGCACGGTTCGTGGCCGACGAGCAGGCTTGGCGCGCGCAGCGCCAGCGCGAACTGCGGGCGCCGGACGGCTGGACCAGCCTGGTCGGCCTGCACTGGCTGGAATTGAAGGAGCACTACATCGGCAGCGGCCCGGACAGCGGCATCCGCCTGGCGGTGGGGCCGGCGCGGATGGCGCTGGTGTCGCAGGCGCAGCGCGAGGTGTACCTGACCCCCGAGCGCGGCGCCGCCCTCAGCGTCGCCGGCGCGCCGGTGCAGGGGCGGATCCGCGTGTACAGCGACCACGATCCGCAGCCGACGGTGATCGACTTCGACGACGGCAAGGGCAAGCTCAGCCTGATCGAACGTGGCGGCCGTTATGCGCTGCGAGTCAAGCACGCCGATGCGCCGACCCGGCTCGGTTTCGCCGGCGTGCCGTACTGGCCGCTGGCCGAATCCTGGCGCGTGCGCGGGCGTTTCGTGCTCAATCCGCCGGGCACGACCCTGCCCATCGTCGACATCATCGGCGTCACCACGCCATCGCCCAATCCCGGCGCGCTGGAGTTCGAGCGCGGCGGCAAGCGCTACCGCCTGCAGGCGATCGGCGAACCCGGCCAGCCGCTGTTCGTGGTGTTCGCCGACCGCACCAGCGGTCACGGCAGCTATCCCGCCGGGCGCTTCCTGGACGTGGACCCGCCCGCGGCCGACGGCAGCGTGGTGCTGGATTTCAACCGCGCCTACGACCCGCCCTGCGCGTTCACCCCCTTCGCCACCTGTCCGTTGCCGCCGCCGGAGAACCGCCTCGACCTGGCGGTGGATGCCGGCGAGAAGGCCTATGCTGCCGCCCATTGAACCGAGGATGCCGATGACCCCGTTCCCGCGCCTGTTGCGCCGCCTGCTGCTGGGCCTGTCGCTGTGCCTGGTGCTGCCGGCACTGGCCCGCACGCCGCCGCCGGTGGCCGCGGCGCCTGTCGCGCCCGTCGCCGCAGCGCCCACGGTGGTGCCGCCCACGCCGCTGTTGTGGAAGGTCAGCGGCCCGCGCGGCACGCTGTACCTGCTGGGCTCGTTCCACATGCTCAAGGCCGACGACTATCCGCTGGCGCGCGAAGTCGATGCGGCCTACGCGGCGTCGCCGCGGCTGCTGTTCGAACTGGCGCCGAAGGACGTGGACGCGCCGCAGCTGGGTGCGCAGATGCTGCAGGCGGCGCAACGCCACGACGGCAAGCGGCTGCAGGACGATCTGGACCCGGCGACCTGGGAGCGGCTGCGCCGCTATGCCGCCGGCCACGGCCTGCCGCTGGCGCAGATGAGCGGCTTCGAGCCGTGGTTCGTCGGCCTCAGCATCAGCATCGCCGACATGAAGGCGCAGGGCCTGGAGGCCGATGCCGGGCTGGATCGTCATTTCATGACACTGGCCTTGCGGGACGGCAAGAGTGCCGAGGGCCTGGAGACCGCGCAGGCGCAGATCGACCTGCTCGACGGCATGGACCCGGTGGAGCAGAAGCAGATGCTGACCGAGGCGCTGGACGACGCCGAGCAGGGCGCGGCGCAGACCCTGCGCCTGCACGACGCCTGGCGCCGCGGCGACGAGCGCCAGCTGTGGCAGGAGATCGGCGCGCAGATGAAGCGCGACTACCCGCGGCTTTACCAGCGCATCGACGTGGAGCGTAACCAGGCCTGGCTGCCGCGCCTGGAGCAGCGCCTGAAGGACGGTGGCGGCGACACTCTGGTGGTGGTGGGTGCGCTGCACCTGCTCGGGCCGGACGGCGTGGTCGATGGCCTGCGCGCGCGCGGCTACAAGGTCGAGCGGATCTGCGGGAACTGCAAGCCGGCGCGTTCGCGCTGACGGGAAGGTGCGTCGCACGTGTGGTTGGCGTGCGGCCGTACCCTCATCCGCCCCTGCGGGGCACCTTCCCCCCAAAAGGGGGCCGTGGTCCCGATGGGAGAAGGGAGAAGCTGGAGCCCCTCTCCCGCCGGGAGAGGGGTTGGGGTGAGGGTAGGGGCGCGAGGCGCCCCGCCGAACCCACCAGATCGCAATCCTCAGCGCGGACGCGACTTCGGTGCGGCGCCCGCCGGCGGTTCGCCAGGCTTGCCGGTGCCCGCGCCAGCGGCTGGGCGACCGAAGCCGGCGCCGAGGTTGCGCTGGAATTCCTGCCACAGCTCCAGATTGCGCTCGGTGAGCTGGTTCATCATGGTCCACGGGGTCTGCCCCAGCAGATTGCCCATCTGCTGGCGGAACTGCTGCTGCTGGTCGAGGAACACCTGCATGCTGCGCTCCAGGTAGTTGCCCATGAAGCCCTGCAGCGAGTCGCCGTAGAAGCGGATGATCTGGCTGAGCAACTGCGTGGACAGCATCGGTTCGCCGTCCTGTTCCTGGTCGGCGATGATCTGCAGCAGGACTGCGCGGCTGAGGTCTTCGCCGGTCTTGGCGTCGCGGACTTCGAATTCCTCGCCGTCGATGATCAGCTGGCGGACGTCTTCGATGGTGATGTAACTGGAGATCTCGGTGTCGTAGAGGCGGCGATTGGGATACTTCTTGATGATGCGAATCTCAGCCATGAAGCGATCGCTCTGTGACGGTAGGCGCGCAGCATGGCGCAGCGCAGCAGGGCTTGCAACCGCCGAAAGTACCTGAACACGCGGGTGCAGCAAAAAAATCATGCTGCGCAGCATTCGCAGCGCAGCAAAAGTCCACAGGCCGCCGTGGCGGCCAATGCGGGATAGCGTTACCTCGCGCGAATGCCGCCGGCTGAGCGATTCAGCCGCTCACCACCCCATGTGGTGGCCGCCGTTGATGTCCAGGTTCGAGCCGGTGATCCACGCGGCCTCTTCGGCGACCAGGAACGCCACGGCGTAGGCGATCTCCTCCGGCTTGCCGAGGCGCCCGGTGGGGATGTCGGCGGCGATCTTGGCGCGCACTTCCTCCGGCACCGCCATCACCATGTCGGTGGCGACATAGCCCGGCGAGACCGTGTTGACGGTGATGCCGTAGCTGGCGTTCTCGCGTGCCAGGGAAATGGTGAAGCCATGCATACCGGCCTTGGCCGCAGCGTAGTTGGCCTGGCCGTACTGGCCCTTGAGACCGTTGATCGAACTGATCTGGATGACACGCCCCCAACGCTTCTGGCGCATGCCCTCGATCACCGGGCGGGTGACGTTGAACACCGAGTTGAGGTTGGTGTTGATGACTTCGTGCCATTGCTCGGCGGTCATCTTGTGGAAGGTGGTGTCGCGGGTGATGCCGGCGTTGTTGACCAGGATCTCGACCGGACCGAGTTGGCGTTCGACCTCACGCACCAGGGTCTGCGCGTGCTCGGGCGAGGCGACGTCGCCGGGCACGATGGCGACGTCGTGGCCACGCTCGCGCATGCGCTGCTGCCAGGCCAGGGCCTTGGCCTGGTCGCGGTAGTTGCTGGCCACGCGGTGGCCCTGCGCGGCCAGCCGCTCGCAGATTGCGGTGCCGATGCCGCCGGTGCCGCCGGTGACCAGCGCAACGCGTGATGTCATGGATGTCGCTCCGGATAGAAATGGTGGGAAAGGACGGCCGCGGCGCGGCCCAGGGTCCGATTCTAGTCAGCCTTGATGTCGCTGGGGATAGCCGGTGCGACTGGCGCCGCATCATCCACGCGTCGGTCCTGCGCCGGCAACCGCGCCGGGTCAAAGGCGCGCAGCGCGGCGGCCAGCAGCGCCGGCACCGACCCGGCGCCGGCCAACGCTGCCGGCGGCTGGCCCAGCGTCGCCCAGACCAGGCGCAGCGCCGGCAGCGGGTCGGCATCGTCCAGCGGCAGCGCCGCGTGCGACTTGGACAGCTTGCGGCCATCGGCGTCGAGCAGCAGCGGCAGGTGCAGGTAGCGCGGCGTGGGCAGGCCCAGCGCACGCTGCAGCAGGATCTGCCGCGGCGTGGAGTCCAGCAGGTCGGCGCCGCGCACCACGTCGGTGATGCCTTGCGCGGCATCGTCGACCACCACGGCCAGTTGGTACGCCCAGCAGCCGTCGGCGCGCAGCAACACCACATCGCCGACCTCGGCATGGACGTCCTGGGCCAGCCGGCCGCGCACCGCGTCGTCGAAGGCCACCACGCTGGCCGTACCGGGCGGCACGCGCAGACGGATGGCCGGCTGTGCGCGTGGCGCGTCGGTGACGCAAGCGTGGTGCACGCCCCCCTGCGCCGCCAGGGCGCTGCGGCTGCAACTGCAGGGGAAGGCGAGGCCGGCCTGCAGCAGCCGCTGCAGGGCGTCGCGGTAGACCGGGTCGCGCTCGCTCTGCCGCAGCACCGGTCCGTCGGCCTCCAGGCCGCAGGCGCGCAGGCTCGCCAGTTGCCGCTCGGCGGCGCCGGGCACGCTGCGCGGGCGGTCCACGTCCTCGATGCGCAGCAGCCACTGGCCGCCGGCGTGGCGGGCGAGCAACCAACTGCCGAAGGCGGCGAGCAGCGAACCCAGGTGCAGCGGGCCGGTGGGCGAGGGCGCGAAGCGGCCGCGGTCGGGAGGCGGGGACATGGACAGCTGAATCCTCGGTCAGGTGCGCGCTTGAATTCAAGCGGCCGACACCGCAGATTCGAGCCAATCCTTCCACTTAATCTGTGCGGAGCCCACGCTCACATGTTCAATCGTATCGTCCTGTTCCTCATCACCAACCTGGCGGTGCTGGTGCTGGCCGGCATTGTCATGTCCGTGTTCGGGGTCAATCCCAACCAGATGGGCGGCCTGCTGGTGATGGCCGCGATCTTCGGCTTCGGCGGCTCGCTGGTGTCGCTGCTGCTGTCCAAGTTCATGGCCAAGCGCGCCACCGGTGCGCAGGTGATCACCGAGCCGCGCAACCACACCGAGCGCTGGTTGCTGCAGACCGTGCAGCGCCAGGCGCAGGCCGCCGGCATCGGCATGCCCGAGGTCGCCGTGTACGACGGCCCGGAGATCAACGCCTTCGCCACCGGCGCCAACCGCAACAATGCGCTGGTCGCCGTTTCCACCGGCCTGCTGCAGAACATGACCGAGGACGAGGCCGAGGCGGTGCTGGGCCATGAAATCAGCCACATCGCCAACGGCGACATGGTGACCATGGCATTGCTGCAGGGCGTGCTCAACACCTTTGTGATCGTACTGGCGCGCGTGGTCGGTGGCGTGGTGGACAGCTACCTGTCGGGCAACCGCGACGGCCGCCGCGGCCTGGCCTACTACGCGATCGTGATGGTGCTGGAGCTGGTGTTCGGCCTGTTCGCGACGATGATCGCGATGTGGTTCTCGCGCTACCGCGAGTTCCGCGCCGACGCCGGTGGCGCCAGCCTGGCCGGCCGCGCCAAGATGATCGCGGCGCTGCAGCGGCTGGAACTCAACCATGGCCAGAGCACCTTGCCGTCGCAGGTGCAGGCCTTCGGCATCGCCGGTGGTCTGGGCCAGGGCCTGCGCAAGCTGTTCATGAGCCACCCGCCGCTGTCCGAGCGCATCGCCACCCTGCGCGCCTCGCACGTCGACGCGACGGTGAGCTGAGGTCGACCGCTACAGGCGCAGGCAAATGCCTGCGCCTGTAGCGGCTTTTGCCAATCCCCAATCCCCAATCCCGAATCCCCAATCCCGGCCCCTCAGGCAAAATCGAACGTCATCCCCGGCGCCGCCAGGCCGACGAACTCGCCCTGCACGTAATCGACGCCGGCACTGAACAGCAGGCTCATCGAGGTGGCGTCGGAGACGAACTCGGCGATGGTGCGGATGCCGGCAGACTGCGCGCGCCCAGTGATCTCGCGGATCTTGTCCTGGTGCTCGCGGGTCTGGGTCAGGTCCTGGGTGAAGCCGCGGTCCAGCTTCAGGAACGAGGGCTGGAAGTGCGCCAGCAACTGGAACGAGTCCAGGCCGGAGCCGAACTGTTCCAGCCCGACCTTGCAGCCCAGGGCGGTGGCGTCGGCCAGGAACTGCTGCGCGTTGCGCAGGTGGGTGAACACCTTGGCCTCCGGCGTCTGCAGCCACAGGCGGTCGCCGGGCACGCCGTGCGTCGCCAGTTCGCGCCGGATCAGGTCGACCATCTGGGTATCGGCGAAGGCTTCCGGGCTGACCTTGACCAGCAGGCTGGTGGCGTGGCCGGCGCGCTGGCGTTCGCCGATCACGGCGATCGCACGCGCTACCACCCAGCGGTCGATCTCGGCAGTCAGGCCATGCTCGGCGGCGATGCCGAGGAAGGTCGACGGGCCGATCAGCTCGTCGTTGCGCTCCAGGCGCAGGTAGGCCTCGTACAGCTCGTGCTGGTCGCCCTGCAGGTTCAGCACCGGCTGGTAGTGCAGCAGGAAGCCGTCGCCGGCCAGGGCCTCGCGCAGGTGCTGGACCCAGCGCTGCACGCGCTCCTCTTCGAGGCGATCGGCCGCGCCCGGGTCGAAGATCTTGCACGCGTTGCCGCCCAGCTCGACGGTCGCCTGCACGTTCTCGCTGGCGCGGGCCAGGACCTGGCCGACGCTGGCGATCTTCTCGCCGATCTGCACGCCGCCGATGCTGACGGTGACCGTGGCCGAGCGCTCGCCGACGCTGAACACCTGGCTGGCGTAGGCCTGCAGCAGGCGCTCGGCCAGCGCCGCGGTGCGCGCGTAGTCGCCTTCCAGCAGCAGTGCGAAGTTGTGCTCGCCGAAGCGCGCCGCCTGCACGTCGCCGTCGATGGCGGCGGCCAGGTGCTGGGCCAATGCGGCGACCAGCGCATCGGCCGAATCCAGGCCGATGTCGGCCAACAGGCGTGCGTAATGATCCGGCTCGACCAGCAGGAAGCCGTACTGGCCCTCTCCGCGGCCGACCTGGGCCACCGCGGTTTCCAGCGCCAGCATGAAGGTCGGGCGGTTGAGCAGACCGGTGACCTGGTCGCGCTGGCGCAGGTCCTCGACCTCGCGCGCCAGTTCCGGGTCGAACTCCTCGCGGCGGCGGAACACCACCTGCACGCAGGCCTCGCCCTCGTAGCTGGCGGTGGCGAATTCCATCGTCGCCGGAAAGCTGTCGCCTTCCAGGGTACGCGCGTCCACCTGGTACTGCGCCGGCGGCGGCTCGCCCTTGCTCAGCGACTTCAGCAACTGCTTGAAGCCTTCCACGTGCTGCGGGGCGACCATGTCCAGCAGCGATACGCCTTCGACGTCGTCGAACGACTCGAACCCGAACATCTCCAGGTAGGCGTCGTTGGCGCGGATATGCATGCCCTCATGGATGTAGGCGATCGGATCGCGCGAGGAGGCGATCAGCGCGTCGCAGCGGCGCTCGGTCTCGCGCATCTGCGCCTCGATCCGGCGCAGCCCGCGCCGCGCCTGCAGGTCAGACCAGGTGGTGCGGACCACCGCCAGCAGGTGCTCGGGGCGCTGCCGTAGCGCGATCGCACGTGCGCCACCGGCCACCGCCTCCAGCCATTCGTTCTCGTCGATGCGCTCGGCCAGCACGATGACCGGGATGTCCTTGCCGCTGGCGGCGACCCGTTGCAGCACCTGCGGCAGGGGGATCGACTGGGCCTGTGCGCTGAGCACCAGGTCGATCGGCTGTGCGGTCAGCATCGCCGACAACTCCTCGGCGTGCTGCGGCCGCGACGGGCGCACCGCGATGCCGCTGTTGCGCAGGCTGCTGACGATCGCCTCGGCGTCTTCGCCGCTGTCGTCGACGATCATCAGGCGGAGGGTGATGTCTTTGCCTGTGTGCATGAAGCCTCCCGGGGACGGGGTTTAATACACGATGCCCGCGGTCGCGTCCATGTTGTTCGGGAATGGGGAATCGGGAACGGGGAGTCGCAAGAGCGGACTGCCGTGTCTGCACGTTCGCGGGTGGACCGAGACGCGCGCGCAACGAGCGGTGTTTCGAGTCCCCATTCCCGATTCCCCATTCCCGCCCGCTAGGCCGCCAAACCAGCCGCATGGCCCGAGGCCCAGGCCCACTGGAAGTTGTAGCCGCCCAGCCAGCCGGTGACGTCGAGCACTTCGCCGACGAAGTACAGGCCGGGCACGCGCCGCGATTCCATGGTCGAGGACGACACCTGGTCGGTGTCCACGCCGCCCAGGGTGACTTCGGCGGTGCGGTAGCCCTCGGTGCCGCTGGCCACCAGCGGCCAGGCGCCGAGCAGCTCGGCGGCGGCGCGCAGCTGTGGCTCGTCCAGCTGGCGCACCGGCTTGTCCGGCAGCCACACCTCGCACAGGCGTTGTGCGAAGCGGCGCGGCAGTGCCTCGCCGAGTACCGTGCGCAACTCGGCGGCGCCGCGCAGGCGTTTCTGTTCGCGCAGCCAGGTCGCCGCGTCCTGCCCCGGCAGCAGGTCCAGGCGCAGGTCGTCGCCCGGTTGCCAGTACGAGGAGATCTGCAGGATCGCCGGGCCGCTGACGCCGCGGTGGGTGATCAGCATGAAGTTGCGGAAGCGCGCACCGTTGCAACTGGCCTCCACCGGCAGCGCCAGGCCGGACAGGTCGTGCAGGCGTTCCTGGTGCTTGCCGCTCAGGGTCAGCGGCACCAGCCCGGCGCGGGTCGGCAGCACGGCGTGGCCGAACTGCCGCGCCAACTCGTAGCCGAAGCCGCTGGCGCCGAGGCTGGGGATGGACAGGCCGCCGGTCGCCACCACCAGCGAGGCCGCATGCACCGGGCCATCGTCGGTGTCCAGGCGGAACCCTTCGCTGCCGCGTTCCACCGCGCGCACGCTGCAGTCGGTGCGCACCGTCACCCCCGCCGCGGCGCACTCGTCCACCAGCATGCGCACGATCTGCTTGGAGGACACGTCGCAGAACAACTGCCCCAGTTCCTTCTCGTGGTAGGCGATGTGGTGGCGTTCGACCAGATCGATGAAATCGGCCGGGCGGTAGCGGGCCAGCGCCGATTTGCAGAAGTGCGGATTGGCGGACAGGAAGTTGCCCGGCCCGGTACCGGTATTGGTGAAGTTGCAGCGGCCGCCGCCGGACATCAGGATCTTCTTGCCGACCTTGTTGGCATGGTCGATCACCCGCACCCGGCGCCCGCGCTGGCCGGCGGCGATCGCGCACATCAGCCCGGCGGCGCCGGCGCCGAGTACCACGACATCGGTGCGGAGGGGGGCGGTCCCGGCGCTCATGCCGCGGCTTTGCGCACCGTGGGGGTGAAGGCGAAGCTGCCGCTGTCGCCCAGCCACTGCACCTCGCCGTCCTGGATCACCACGTCGAAGCGCATGCTGCGCTGGATCAGCTCGGCCGCCGCAGCGACGGCGTCGGCCGGCAGGTCGATCACCTGTACCGGCTTGAGCTTGATCAGCGCGGACGCGTTCTTGTCCCACCAGATGTCCGCGGCGCGGCCGCCATAGTTGGCCACCACCACCGAGCGCGCCCGGCCGCAGGCCTTGCGTACCCGCGACTCGTCGGGCTGGCCGACCTCGATCCATTGCTCGATCGCGCCGGTGTAGTCCATCCGCCACAGGTCGGGTTCGTCGTCGCTGCTCAGGCCCTTGCCGAACAGCAGGCGCTCCTCGGCGTACAGGGCGAAGGTCAGCAGGCGCGCCATCAGCCGCTGATCGGTTTCGGACGGGTGTTGCGCCAGGGTCAGGGAATGGGCGGCGTAGTAGCCGCGGTCCATGTCGGAAATCTGCAGCTCCGCCTTGCGGAGGGTGGCGGTGAGGGCCATGCGGCTACCGGGATCGAGGGCGCACTAGGATACGGTGTGGGGCCGCCGCTGGCCGGGGACTTGTGGGGAAGCGGGAGAATCGAGGCCGGGGGGCGCGTGTCCGACCCGTGGCCGGGGCGGGGGGGAGGGGGAGCCACGGCCACCTCCGGCGTGGTCGCAGGCTCAGTCGCCGTTGTCCGGATCCAGGGCGGATTTGCGCAGTTTCCGCGGATCGGCAGGCGGATCGGCAGCGCCGGCGTTAACTTTAGGGTGGGGTTCAGCTTCCTTGTGGTGGATCCCGGTTTGTCTACACAAACATGTCGCTTTTTGATCACGACCCGCGTATGGTGGCCCCACTGTGTTTGCTAGAGTCACCGTGAATCGTGGCTTGGTGCAGTAGATCTCACGATCCACTTCATCGTTCCGCTCGCTTTACTAACGCCTGCAACTCAGTCTCGGCCTCGATTTCCGATGGCTGCGATTTCTTCAATTCAATGTTTCAGGAGTTAGCAAATGTCTGAGCGTCAGAACGGTACCGTGAAGTGGTTCAACGATGCCAAGGGCTTCGGCTTCATCACCCCGGAAAGCGGCCCGGACCTGTTCGTGCATTTCCGCGCGATCCAGGGCACCGGCTTCAAGTCGCTGCAGGAAGGCCAGAAGGTGACCTTCGTCGCCGTGCAGGGCCAGAAGGGTATGCAGGCTGACCAGGTGCAGGCCGTCTAAGGACGTCTGCCACCGCAAGGTGCCGAACGCCGGGAGCGCAAGCTTCCGGCGTTTTTGTTTGGGTGTTTCTTTTTTCGGGCAGCGAACTTCCGCTGATCGCCGCGCCATTGCCATAGCGGCAGACGCAGCGACCATGCCCTGCATGCGCGGGTTCACACCTGCATCCGGCTACCATGGCGGCCCCCGAGCTCCGGAGCCGTCGCCATGATCACCGTGCATCACCTCAACCAGTCCCGGTCGCAGCGCGTGCTGTGGTTGCTGGAGGAACTGGCGCTGCCGTACCAGGTGATCAAGTACCAGCGCGATCCCAAGACCATGCTGGCGCCGCCGGAGCTGCGCGCGATCCATCCGCTGGGCAAGTCGCCGGTGCTGGTGGACGACGGCCACGTCCTCGCCGAGTCCGGGGCCATCCTCGACTATCTGGTGGACCGCTACGACACCGGCAGCACCCTGTCGCCGGCGCCGCAGCCGCTGGATTCGCCCGAGCGCCTGCGCTACCGCTACTGGATGCACTACGCCGAGGGGTCGGCGATGCCGCCGCTGCTGATGAGCCTGGTGTTCGGGCGGATCCGCTCGGCGAAGATGCCGTTCTTCGCGCGGCCGATCGCCAAGGCCATCGTCGACAAGGCGATGCATGGTTTCGTCGGTCCGCAGGTGCGCCTGCACCTGGACTGGATGGAGCGCGAACTGGCCGAGACCGGCTGGTTCGCCGGCGACCGCTTCACCGCCGCGGACGTGCAGATGAGCTTCCCGGTGCAGGCCGCCGCGGCGCGCATCGGCCTGCAGACGCATCCGAACCTGGCCGGGTTCGTGCAGCGGATCGAGCAGCGCCCCGCCTATCAGCGCGCGCTGCAGCAGGGTGGTCCATTCGAACTGCTCGGCAGCGCCGACGGTTGAGTTCCGTCCGCATCGTCCGGGTCAGCGGGCGGTGGGACGTGCCGGGCAGGCACGCACGAAGGCGATGCTGTCGGCCATGACCGGCAGCGCCGGGTCGTCCTTGCGCAGCGCCAGCACCAGGCGCATGTGGCCGACGCCGGGATAGGTCTTCAGTTCGGCCGGTACCCCGGCGCGCTGCAGCGCGGCCTGCAGCGACTGGCTGTTGTGCGGCTCCACCACGGTGTCGGCGTCGCCGTGCAGCAGCAGCGCCGGCGGCTCGTCGCCGTCGACGAAGTTCACCGGCTGCGAGCGCCGCTGTTGCGCCGGGTCCTGACCGAACATGCCGATCAGGTCCGGATCGGTCAGCGGCAGGAAGTCGTAGGGGCCGGCCAGCCCGACCAGGCCGCACAGTTGCCGCGGCGACATGCCCTGCGCCTGCAGCCAATGAGCGTCGGTCGCCAGCAGAGCGGCGATGTGCGCGCCGGCGGAGTGGCCCATCAGCACCAGCCGTTGCGGATCGCCGCCGTAGTCGGCGGCATGGTGCTGGCTCCAGGCCACCGCCGTGGCGGCATCGCGCATGAAGCCGTCCAGGGTCACCTGCGGATACTTGCGGTAGTCCGGCACGATCGCGACCACGCCGTGCCGCGCCAGCGCTTCGCCGGCCCAGCGGTAGTTCTGGCGGTTGCCGGTCTTCCAGGTACCGCCGTGGAAGAACACCACCACCGGCGCGTGCTCCACCCCGGCGGGGCGATACACGTCCAGTGCCAGGCCATGCGCCGCGTCGTAGACGATCCCGCGTTGCTCGTGGAGGCCATGCCGCGAGGAACTGGCGTTGAGGCCGCCGAAGAACAGGCTGCTGCAGGCCGAGACCAGCAGCGAGGAGAGGGCGATCAGGGCGTTGCGGGGCCAGCGGGGCGAAGACGGTCGGTCGGACATGGGCGATCCCTGAGAGGAGCGCGGAGCATGCCGGATGCCCATGTCGGCGGCGAGTGGAGGTGGGGCGGGGAGTGGGGTTCGGGAGTGGGGATCGGTCAAAGCGGGGGTTACTGCGCGTACGCTGGGTTCGCGGTGGTCGGACCCTCACCCCAACCCCTCTCCCGGGGGGAGAGGGGCTTTTCGGGCTCTCGCGATACCTGGCGTGCACTGGATGCTCACCTCGCGGACTTTCCAATGAAGCCCGCGACTTCTACGCTCTTGCCCATGCCTTCCTTGCGTTTCGACAATCGCTTCGTCGCCGAGCTGCCTGGCGACCCGGAAACCGGTCCGCGGCGCCGCGAGGTGCTGGGCGCGCTGTGGTCGCCGGTCGAGCCGACGCCGGTCGCGGCGCCGCGGCTGCTGGCGTATTCGCCGGAGGTGGCCGCCTTGCTCGGGCTGTCCGAGCAGGAGGTGCGGGCGCCGGAGTTCGCCGCGGTGTTCGCCGGCAATGCGCGCTATCCGGGCATGCAGCCCTATGCCGCGAACTATGGGGGGCATCAGTTCGGGCATTGGGCCGGACAACTCGGCGACGGCCGCGCGATTTCGCTGGGCGAGGCGCTGGGCGTGGACGGGCGGCGCTGGGAGCTTCAGCTCAAGGGCGCCGGGCCCACGCCGTATTCGCGCGGTGCCGATGGCCGCGCCGTGCTGCGCTCGTCGATCCGTGAGTTCCTGTGCAGCGAGGCCATGCATCACCTGGGCGTGCCGACCACACGTGCGCTGAGCCTGGTCGGCACCGGCGAGACGGTGGTGCGCGACATGTTCTACGACGGCCGCCCGCGCGCCGAACCGGGCGCGGTGGTGTGCCGGGTGGCGCCCTCGTTCGTGCGCTTCGGCAGTTTCGAACTGCCGGCCGCGCGCGGCGACACCGCCTTGCTGCGGCGCCTGGCCGATCTGGTGATCGCACGCGATTTCCCGGAGCTGTCCGGCACCGGTGTCGCACGCGATGCGGCCTGGTTCGCCGAGATCTGTGCGCGCACCGCACGCATGGTGGCGCACTGGATGCGGGTCGGCTTCGTGCACGGGGTGATGAATACCGACAACATGTCGATCCTGGGCCTGACCATCGACTACGGCCCGTATGGCTGGGTCGACGACTACGACCCGGACTGGACGCCCAACACCACCGATGCGCAGGGGCGCCGCTACCGGTTCGGCACGCAGCCGCAGGTCGCGTACTGGAACCTGGGTCGGCTGGCGCAGGCGCTGGCGCCGGCGTTCGACGACGTGGCGCCGCTGCACGACGGCCTTGAACGGTTCCGCGCCGAGTATGCGCAGGCCGAGCGCGACAACATCGCGGCCAAACTCGGCCTGCAACAGTGCGGTGATGACGATGTGGCGCTGATGCGCGACGTGCTGGATTTGCTGCAGCAGGGCGAGGTCGACATGACCCTGTGGTTCCGCGGCTTGAGCGCATTGCCGCTGCCGCCGTGGACGCCGGCGCAGGCCCTGGCGGCACTGTCCGACGCGTTCTACGACCCGGACAAGCTGGCGGCGCAGACGCCGGCGTTCGAGGCCTGGCTGGCCCGCTATGCGCAGCGCCTGCAGCAGGATCCGCTGCCCGCCGCCGTGCGTGCGGAGCGGATGCGCGCGGCCAACCCGCGCTACGTGCTGCGCAACTACCTGGCGCAACAGGCGATCGACCGCGCCGAGCAGGGCGACACCGGCGGCATCGACGAGCTGCTGGAGGTGATGCGGCGTCCCTACGACGAGCAGCCCGGGCGCGAGGCCTTCGCGGCGAAGCGTCCGGACTGGGCGCGCAGCCGGGCTGGCTGTTCGATGCTGTCGTGCAGTTCCTGAGCGGGGCCGGCGCGTGCGCTCAGGGCGCGGTCGCGCCGCGATAGCGCCAGGCGGCCAGGAAGGTCGCCACCACTTCCTCCGCCAGCGCCTGCTGCGCGGCCGCGTCCGGCGCCTGTCCGTTGAGCATCGCGCCGGGATAGGCATAGCCGAAGGTGGCGCCGATGAACGCGGTGGCGGCGAGGGTGGGGCGTGCGACCTGCACGTCGCCGCGCGCGTGCAGGGTCTGCAGCAAGGCGCTCAGGCGCTCGCGCAGGCGGCCGGCGCGGCGCTGGTGCAGCGACTGCAGCAGGTCCGGCATCTGCGCGCTGGCCTGCACCAGCAGGCGATGCAGGCGCAAGGCGTCGGGCGCGTACAGGTGCGCCGGCACGGTCAGCGCGATCTGCCGCAGGGTCGCGGGCAGGTCCTGCGCGGTGGCGCTGCCGATGTTCTCCAGCCGGGTCTGCAGCTCCTCGCCCAGGGCCTCGAACACCTGCATCAGCAGCTCGGCCTTGCTGGAAAAATGGTTGTACAGGCTCTGCCGGGTGAGCCCGGCCTGGCTGGCGATCTGTTCCAGCGACACGTCCAGCCCGTGTTCCAGCAGCAGGGTGCGTGCCGCTGCCAGCAGGCGTGGCCGCGCCAGTGCCGGCCGTCCACGCGGGCGCGCGGGGACGCCCGTTGTCGCCGGCTCGGACGTCGCCGTCGCAGTTTGCGCATCCTGGCGGCGAAGGGTTGTGCTTCCCTTCATGATTGTTTTTTTGTCTTTGAGTAAATTAAATGATCCTCCCCGCCGTCCCCAGGATCAAGCGCATGCCCGCGCCTTTCGTCCAGCGCCGCCGCGCGCTGCCGTTGCTGCTGTCCGTCGTCGTGCTCGCGTTCGCCGGCTGCAAGGGGGGAGGCAAGGCCCCGGCGCCGGCAGCGAAGACGGTGGAGGTGGTGACCCTGCAGCCGCAGAGCGTGCCGCTGAGCGTGGAACTGGCAGGGCGCACCGTGGCCTCGGAAGAATCGGAGGTGCGGCCGCAGGTCAGCGGCATCCTGCGCCAGCGGCTGTTCGAGGAGGGCGCCACGGTGCGGGCCGGGCAGCCGCTGTTCCAGATCGAGCCGACCCTGTACCAGGCCGCGGCCAACCAGGCGCAGGCCAACCTGGCCACCGCCGAGGCCACGCTCGCCGCCGCCACGCTGCGCGCCGAGCGCTATCGCACCCTGGGCAAGACCCGGCTGGCCGCGCAGCAGGACGTGGACGATGCGCAGGCCGCCTACAAGCAGGCGCTGGCCAGCCGCGACGCGCAACGCGCGGCGCTGGACACCGCGCGCACGCAGCTGCGCTTCGCCACGGTGCTGGCGCCGATCGGCGGGCGCATCGGCCGCGCGCGGGTGACCCCCGGCGCGCTGGTCACCGCCAATCAGACCGATGCCATCGCCAAGATCCAGCAACTGGATCCGATGAACGTGGACATCACCCAGTCCGGCAATCAGTTCCTGGCGCTGCGCCGGGCGATCGCCGCTGGCGGTGTGCAGCCGGCCAGCACGCAGGTGCGGCTGACCCTGTCCGACGGTACCGCGTATCCGCTGCCGGGCACGCTGGAGTTCGCCGACCTCGACGTGGAGGAGACCACCGGTGCGGTGACCCTGCGCGCGCGCTTCCCCAATCCCGATGCGCAACTGCTGCCGGGCATGTACGTGCGCGCGCTGGTCGGGCAGGGCGTGCGCCAGCAGGCCCTGCTGGTGCCGCAGGCGGCGGTGGACCGCACCCCGCGCGGCGAGGCGGTGGCCTGGGTGGTGGGCGCCGACGACGTGGTGCGCCAGCGCGAGTTCACCACGCTGCGCGCGGTCGGCGACCGCTGGCTGGTCGGCGATGGCCTCAAGCCCGGCGAGCGGGTGGTGGTGGCGGGCCGGCAAGGCCTCAGCGACGGTGCCAAGGTGACGGTGAAGACCGCCGCCGCCGCGGCCGCGCCTGCCGCCGGCCAGGGCTGAGCCGGCATGCTGCCGCGTTTCTTCATCCACCGCCCCATCTTCGCCTGGGTCCTGGCCATCTGCATCATGGCCGCCGGCGCCATCGCCGTGTTCACCCTGCCGATCGAGCAGTATCCGGACATCGCGCCGCCGTCGGTGAATGTCACCGCCACCTACAACGGCGCCTCGGCGCAGACCGTGGAGGACAGCGTCACCCAGGTGATCGAACAGCAGATCAAGGGCATCGACCACCTGCTGTACTTCTCCTCGACCAGTTCCTCGTCGGGGCAGGCGCGGATCAGCATCACCTTCGACCAGGCGGCCAATCCCGACATCGCCCAGGTGCAGGTGCAGAACGCGGTCAACCAGGCGCTCAACCGACTGCCGCAGGAAGTGCAGCAGCAGGGCGTGACCGTGGCCAAGTCGCAGGGCGACAGCCTGATGGCGGTGGCGATCTACGACCGCACCGACCGCATGGACAACGTCGACATCTCCGACTACCTGGTCAGCACCCTGCAGGACCCGATCAGCCGCATCAACGGCGTCGGCGAGATCAACGTGTTCGGCGCGCAGTACGCGATGCGGGTGTGGCTGGACCCGCACAAGCTCAATGCCTACCAACTGATGCCCGGCGACGTGCGCAGCGCGATCCTGGCGCAGAATACCCAGGTCACCGCCGGCGAACTCGGCGCGCTGCCCACCGGCGCCGAGCAGGAACTCAACGCCACGGTCACCGCGCAGTCGCGGCTGCAGACGCCCGAGCAGTTCCGGCAGATCATCCTGGCCACGCGCGCGGACGGTTCCAGCGTGCGCCTGGGCGATGTGGCGCGGGTGGAGATCGGCGCGGAGAACTACCAGAACAACGCTACGCTCAACGGCCACCCGGCGTCCGGCTTCTCGGTGACGCTGTCCGCCGGCGCCAATGCGATCGCCACCTCCGATGCGATCCACGCCACCATCGAACGGCTCAAGCCGACCTTCCCGCCGGGCCTGGACGTGGCCTATCCGCGCGACAGCACGCCGTTCGTGCGCATCTCGATCGAGAACGTGGTGCACACCCTGGCCGAGGCCATCGTGCTGGTGGTGGTGGTGATGTTCCTGTTCCTGCAGAACGCGCGCGCCACGCTGATCCCGGCGATCACCGTGCCGGTGGTGCTGCTGGGCACTTTCGGCATCCTCGCCGCTGCCGGCTTCACCATCAACACGCTGACCCTGTTCGCGATGGTGCTGGCGATCGGCCTGCTGGTCGACGACGCCATCGTGGTGGTGGAGAACGTCGAGCGGATCATGCATGAGGAACACCTGCCGCCGCGCGAGGCCACCGAGCGCTCGATGGGCGAGATCACCGGCGCGCTGATCGGCATCACCGTGGTGCTGGGCGCGGTGTTCCTGCCGATGGCGTTCTTCGGCGGCTCCACCGGCATCATCTACCGGCAGTTCTCCATCACCATCGCCTCGGCGATGGCGCTGTCGGCGCTGGTCGCGCTGACCCTGACCCCGGCGCTGTGCGCGACCCTGCTCAAGCCGGTGGAACAGGAGCGCAAGCTCGGCCGTTTCTTCCAGTGGTTCAACCGCAGCGTCGAGCGCGGCCAGCAGGCCTACCAGCGCCGCCTCGGCACGGTGCTGCAGCGGCCGCGGCGCTGGATGGCGCTGTATGCGCTGGTAGCGCTGGCGATGGTGGTGCTGTACATGCGCATGCCCACCGGCTTCCTGCCGGTGGAGGACCAGGGCCAGGTGCAGATCCAGTTCACCACCCCGGAAGGCACGCCGCTGGCCAAGACCCAGGCGCTGGGCAAGCGCATCAGCGATTACTTCATGACCCACGAGAAGGCCAATCTCACCGCGATCTTCATGGTGGTCGGCCGCAACAACGCCGGCACCGGGCAGAACGCCGGCCAGGCCTTCGTGGCGCTCACGCCGTGGGGCGAGCGCAACCGCGACAACACCGCGCAGGCCATCATCGACCGCGCCAACGCGCATTTCCGCGGCGTCGGCGACGCCAAGATCAGCGTGCTGTCGCCGCCGGCGGTGCGCGGCCTGGGCCAGTCCAGCGGCTTCGAGCTGTGGATCCGCGACAGCGACGGCGCCGGCCGCGCGGCGCTGCTGAAGGCGCAGCAGCAGGTGCTCAAGGAGGCCGGCGACGATCCGCAGCTGACCGCAGTGCGCCTCAACGGCCTGGGCGACAAGGCGCAACTGCAGGTGGACATCGACCACGCCCAGGCCAGCGCGCTGGGCCTGGCGCAGAGCGACATCAACGCGACCCTGGCCACCGCCTGGGGCGGCAGCTACGTCAACGACTTCATCGACCGCGGCCGGGTCAAGCGCGTGTACGTGCAGGGCGATGCGCCGTACCGCGCGCTGCCGGAGGACATCGCGCAGTGGTACGTGCGCGGCAGCGGCGGGCAGATGGCGCCGTTCGCCAGTTTCGCCAGCACCCACTGGACCCGCGGCCCGCAGTTGCAGCAGCGCTTCAACGGCCTGCCGGCATCGCAGATCCAGGGCGGCGCGGCGGCCGGCAGCAGTTCCGGCGAGGCGATGCAGCGGATGCAGGCGCTGGTGGCCAAGCAGGAGGGCTTCGATCTGCAATGGAGCGGGCTGTCCTACCAGGAGCAGTTGTCCAGCAACCAGACGCTGTGGCTGTACACCGCCTCGATCCTGTTTATTTTCCTGTGCCTGGCGGCGCTGTACGAAAGCTGGTCGATCCCGGTGGCGGTGCTGCTGGTGATTCCGCTGGGTGTGGTCGGCACCGTGCTGGCGACCACCCTGGCCGGCTTCGTCAACGACATCTACTTCCAGGTCGGCCTGCTGACCACGATCGGCCTGTCGGCGAAGAACGCGATCCTGATCGTCGAATTCGCCGAGGCGCGGCAGCGTGCCGGGCGACCGTTGCTGGAGGCGACACTGGAAGGCGCGCGGCTGCGCCTGCGGCCGATCGTGATGACCTCGCTGGCGTTCGTCGCCGGTGTGCTGCCGCTGGCGCTGTCCACCGGCGCCGGCGCCTCCAGCCGCCGCGAGATCGGCGTGTGCGTGATCGGCGGCATGGTCACCGGCACCGTGCTGGCAGTGTTGCTGGTGCCGTTGTTCTTCGTGCTGGTGCGCGGCCTGTTTCGTGGGTCCGCGCGGCAGGACGCGAGCGCAGCGGCGGCGTAAGTCGTAGACCGACGAGGCGGCTCCGCGACGCGGTGCCGCCTTGCGACTAGACTTTGCGTTCCCCCACGCCATACGACTGTGCGATGAACGATTCCTCCTGCTGCGGCGCGCCCAGCGACGCACCGGCCCACTGGTCCGGCCGCATCCGCGATATCGCCGATTTCCCGAAGCCGGGCATCGTGTTCAAGGACATCACGCCGCTGCTGGCCGACGGCCCGGATTTCGCCTCGGCGCTGGACGAGATGGCGCGTCCGTGGCGCACCACGCCGCTGCAGGCGGTGCTGGGCATCGAGTCGCGCGGCTTCATCCTGGGCGCGGCGCTGGCGCACGAACTGCGTACGGGCTTCGTGCCGGTACGCAAGCCAGGCAAGCTGCCGGGCAGGACGGTGACCCAGGAGTACGCGCTGGAGTACGGCAGCGACCGCATCGAAATGCACGCCGATGCGCTGCCGGCCGGTTCGCGCGTGCTGCTGGTCGATGACGTGCTCGCCACCGGCGGCACCTTGCGCGCGGCCCTGGCGTTGGCGCAGCAACTGGAACTGGAAGTGGTCGGCGCCGCGGTACTGGTGGAACTGCAGGGGCTGCGTGGACGCGATCGCTGGAGCGAGACCTTGCCGCTGCTGGCGACGCTGACGTACTGAGCACGGCCACTGCTCCTGGCAGCGCAGGTGGCGCGGCCGGGGATCGATGCATTGGGCGCGGCCGCGGCGCACATGCGTCGTGGCGATCGCGCATGGCGCGGGCGACGCCTGACGCCGCAACCGCAGGCGCCGTGTCAGGTCGGGTAGATCACCGTTTCCAGGCTGGGGTCCGCATGCGCGGCGGCATGGCTTAGGTGGCCATCGAACGGACCGACCTTGCAGATCCGGCCGTCGTCGGCGAACACCAGCTGCAGTCCGTGTTCGGCTTCCCAGTCGCAGTTGCATTCCAGGCTGATGCGCAGGCGGCCGTCGCGGTAGCGGCTGACGTAGGCTTCGCTGCCGAACTGCACGTGCGCCCATATTTCGTCGGGACCGGCGATGTCCGGGCACGGCCATCCGTACTTGGCGCACAGCGCCTGCGTGTGCGTGTAGTAGGCGAACACGTGCGGCGCGGCGGCGGCGAACTCCGCGGCGTCGAGTTGCAGGAACGTCGCAATGGCGGACGCGGCGTCGGCCGGGATGTCGCCGGCGGCGCAGTCCTCCAGGATGAAGCAGCAGGTATGGTGCATCCACGCCACCGGCACCGCCTCGCTCCACAGGCTGCCGTCCTCGTCCGGGCGCAGCGACGCCAGGACCTGCTGCGCCGCGCTCACAGCTTGGCGACCCGGAACCGGCGGCCCTTGATCTTGCCGGCCTGCAGCTGCGCCAGCGCCTTGCCGGCATGGGCGCGGGCGATGGCGACGTAGGAGCGGGTGGGGTAGATGGCGATCTTGCCGATCGCCGCGCCGGACAGCCCGGCATCGCCGGTCAGCGCGCCGAGGATGTCGCCGGGACGTAGCTTGTCGGTCTTGCCGCCGTCGATGCGCAGGGTGACCATCGCCGCTTGCGGCAGCTGCGCCGGCCGTGCGGTGGCCAGCGGTGCGCGCGACCAGCGCAGCGGTTGGCCCTGCTCGGTTTCCAGCGCCTGCGCGCGCGCGGTCTCGCGCGGCGCCACCAGGCTCAGGGCCAGGCCGTGCTTGCCGGCGCGCGCGGTGCGGCCGATGCGGTGGCGGTAGGTCTCGGTGTCGGTCGGCAGTTCGTAGTTGATCACCGCCGCCAGGTCTTCCACGTCCAGCCCGCGCGCGGCCACGTCGCTGGCGACCAGCACGTTGCAGCTGCGGTTGACGAAGCGCACCAGCACCTCGTCGCGGTCGCGCTGTTCCATGTCGCCATGCAGCGCCAGCGCGGAGAAGCCGAACTGCTGCAGCGAGCCGGCGACCTCGTCGACCTCCTTGCGGGTATTGCAGAACACCACGCTGGACTCAGGCGTGAAGCGCAGCAGCAGGCCGGCCACCGCCTTCTGCCGGTAAGTCGGGTCGACCTCGAAGAACTGCTGGTCGATCTCCGGCGCGCTGTCGGCGCCTTCGACGGTGATTTCCGCCGGTTCCTTCAGCAGGTCCCGCGCCAATGCGCGGATTTCCTCGGGAAAGGTGGCCGAGAACAGCAGGCTCTGCCGGTGCTTGTCGCAACGACTGGCGATCTCGCGGATCGGCTCCTCGAAGCCCATGTCGAGCATGCGGTCGGCCTCGTCCAGCACCAGCGTGCGCACCCCGCCCAGGTGCAGCGCGCGCTTGCGCGCCAGCTCCTGGATGCGGCCGGGCGTGCCGACCACCACCTGCGGGTCGTGCGCCTCCAGCGAGGCCAGTTGCGGCGCCAGCGGCATGCCGCCGGTCAGCACCACCAGTTTCATGTTGGGAATGCCGGTGGCCAGCTTGCGCAACTGCTTGCCGACCTGGTCGGCTAGTTCGCGGGTCGGGCACAGCACCAGCGCCTGCGCGCGGCTCAGCGCCGGATCCAGCTTGTGCAGCAGGCCCAGGCCGAACGCCGCGGTCTTGCCGCTGCCGGTAGGCGCCTGCACGATGACGTCCTGGCCGGCCAGGATCGGCGGCAGGCTCTGCTCCTGCACCGGGGTCATGCGGGTGTAGCCGAGCGCGTCGATGCCGGGCGCGAGCGCCGGGGAAAGGGAGAGGGTGGCGAAATCGTTCATGCGGCATTTTAGCTGGTGGGGCCGGGACTCGGGACCCGGGACCCGGAACGTCAACAGCAAAAGGGCATTTCGACTCGCACGACGCGCCGCTTTTTGCTTTCCGGGTCCCGGGTCCCGGGTCCCGTACAATACGGCATGCCTCTTATCACTCTGCAGAACCTCGACTACAGCGTCGGCGGCCCCTTGCTGCTGGAAAAGACCGACCTGTCGATCGAGCCGGGCGAACGCATCGCCCTGATCGGCCGCAACGGCGCCGGCAAATCCACCCTGATGAAACTGATCGCCGGCGAGCTCAAGCCCGACGACGGCGAGGTCCGCGTTCAGCAGGGCGTGCGCATCGCCCGGCTGGAACAGGAGGTGCCGCATGGCGCCGCCGGCAGCGTGTTCGACGTGGTCGCCGACGGCCTGGGCGAACTCGGCCATTGGCTGGCCGAGTTCCATCGGCTCAGCCATGCCGCCGAATTCGACGGCGATGCGCTGGGCGCGGTGCAGTCCAAGATCGATGCTGCCAATGGCTGGGCCTTGGACCAGCGGGTCAACGAGACCCTGACCCGCCTGGAACTGGACGGCGACGCCGAATTCGCGCGGCTGTCCGGCGGCATGAAGCGCCGCGTGCTGCTGGCGCGCGCGCTGGTCTCGGCGCCGGACCTGTTGTTGCTGGACGAGCCAACCAACCACCTCGACATCGAGGCCATCGACTGGCTGGAAGGCTTCCTCAAGGGCTGGAACGGCAGCGTGGTGTTCGTGACCCACGATCGGCGTTTCCTGCGTGCCCTGGCCACGCGCATCGTCGAGATCGACCGCGGCCAGGTCAGCAGCTGGCCGGGCGACTGGGCCAATTACGAGCGCCGCCGCGAGGAGCGGCTCAATGCGCAGGCGCAGGAGAACGCGCGCTTCGACAAGCTGTTGGCGCAGGAGGAAGTATGGATCCGCCAGGGCATCAAGGCCCGGCGCACCCGCGACGAGGGTCGGGTGCGGCGGCTGGAAGCGATGCGCCGCGAGCGCACCCAGCGCCGCGAACTCGGCGGCAACGTGCGCATGGAAGCGGCGCAGGGCGAGTCCTCCGGCAAGAAGGTGATCGAGGCCAAGGACCTGAGCTTCGCCTTCGGCACGCGCAGCATGGTGCGGGATTTCTCCACCACCATCCTGCGCGGCGACCGTATCGGCCTGATCGGCCCCAACGGCAGCGGCAAGACCACGCTGCTGAAGCTGCTGCTGGGCGAACTGACCCCGGACCAGGGCGAAGTGCGCGCCGGCACCAATCTGCAGGTGGCGTATTTCGACCAGTACCGCGCCACCCTGCGCGAGGACTGGAGCGCGATCGAGAACGTGGCCGAGGGCCGCGACTTCATCGAGGTCAACGGCAA
The DNA here is from genome assembly GCF_034105425.1 of Xanthomonas sp. LF06-19. Taxonomy (NCBI): domain Bacteria; kingdom Pseudomonadati; phylum Pseudomonadota; class Gammaproteobacteria; order Lysobacterales; family Lysobacteraceae; genus Xanthomonas; species Xanthomonas sp. LF06-19. The sequence continues at coordinate 55,164 of NZ_JAXGGH010000013.1, forward strand.
GCGCAAGCACGTGCACGCCTACCTGCAGGACTTCCTGTTCACCCCGGAGCGTGCGCGCGCGCCGATCACCCGTCTGTCTGGCGGCGAGCGCAACCGCCTGCTGCTGGCGCGGCTGTTCGCGCAGCCTTCCAACCTGCTGGTGATGGACGAACCGACCAACGACCTGGACGTGGAAACCCTGGAGCTGCTGGAAGAACTGCTCGGCGACTACAGCGGCACGCTGTTGCTGGTCAGCCACGACCGCGACTTCATCGACAACGTGGTCACCTCGACCATGGTCATGGAAGGCGACGGCCGCATCGGCGAATACGTCGGCGGCTACAGCGACTGGGTACGCCAGCGCCCGGCGACGCCGGCCAGCGCGATGGCGGTGGCCAAGGCTTCGGCCACCGCGGCGGCGACCACGCCGGTGGCGGCCGCTGCAGCGGCGCCGGCGCCGGCGCCCGCGCCGGCCAAGCGCAAGCTCAGCTACAAGGACGCGCGCGAACTGGAGCAGTTGCCGGCGCGGATCGAAGCGCTGGAACAGCAGGTCGCGGCGCTGACCGAGGCGATGGCCGACCCGGCGTTCTATCAGCGCGACGCGGCGGCGGTGACCGCGCATACGCAGGCGCTGAGCCAGGCGCAGGCGGACCTGGATGCGGCGTATGCGCGGTGGAGCGAGCTGGACGGTTGAAGAGCCGGGGCTCGGCACAAACACCCTGGGCCTGCGGCGGCAACGACCACGGCGGCCGCTTTACCGAGATCAAAGACCGGATGCGTGGGCGTTGGGGGGTGTCGCGTCGGGGCTGAAGCCCCTCCCACAGGGGGGGCATGTGCGGGTGGCCTGTTGTGCGAGCGGTTCTCGGCGCAGCGCGGTCAGGTCAATCCGACTCGGCGGGTGCTTCCGCTTCCTCGCTGCCGCCCACGAACGCGACGAAGCTGACGCCGTCCTGCGCCCATTCGCGGGCGACGTCGTCGAGGATGTCCAGCAGCACGTCGAAGGCCGGTTGCGCCACCGCCTGCAACTGCCCGGCGTCCTCCAGCAGCAGCGCGTAGCCGCGCGGGGAGGGCAGCCAGGACAGGTCGCGCAGGCCGTCGGTCAGCGCGTCCCAGTTGCGGCCGAAGCCGGGCGGGAAGTCCAGTTGCGCGGCCAGCCGCATCAGCAACATGGCCTTGCCGGTGCAGCCGTGCAGGTCGATCCGACACAGCCGCAGGCCGGCGTCGCGGGCCAGGGCGGCGACGCTGTCCAGGTCGCGGTTGGCGACGCGGTAGACGCCGGAGGCGGCCGGCTCGGCCAGGTTCAGCGCGAACGGGAAGCCGCTCATCGCGCCGGCCCCGCGCCACCGACCTGGAAGCTGCGGAAACTGTCGTAGTGGTCGTCGCTGTAATACCAGACTTGCGGCGGCGTGCCGCCGGTGACGATGCGGCGCGTGCCGCGATGCGACAGTCCGGGCGTATCGACGGTGTACTCGCGGTAGTAGCCGCGCGGTTGCGCCGGCAGGCGGTTCTCGCGGTTGCCGAACACGCTGCCGTCCTGGCGATGCGGGAACGGGCCGCCGCGCTGGATCAATGCCACAGTGGCGCGGGCTTCGGGCGGCAGGAATGCGGGCAGCTCCGGCGTCGCGGCATCCGATGCCGCGGCTGCCTTGCCGGGCGCGGTGTACGGCGCCTGCGCGGCCGCGTCGAGCGAGGGCGCGAATTGCTGGTGCGGCGGATGCTGCAGTCCGCGGATGCCCCACAGCCCGCCCACCAGCAACACGATGGCGGCGATCAACAGCACGGGCTTGCGCATGGACTCTCCTGCAGGAACGGCGGCGGCGCGCGGCATGGCGCCATCGCGCACAGTATGGGCCGGCCTGCCTGTTCCCGCTCTAAACGCCGCCGGTCACCGCCGTGACGCAGACGATTCACATCCGACTAACCGGGGCGTGGGGCATGGTAGGCGCCGATTCGCAAGGCCGGCCGGCACCGCCGCCGCGGGATGGGACGATGTTTCCCCAGCCGCGCCCTTGGTAAGGTCGCCGACCGTCCCTACCATTGCTCACGCAACGCTCGTCCTTTCGACGGCGAAAGTCCAGGAGAACCGCATGGCCTACACCCTCCCCAAGTTGCCCTACGCCTACGACGCGCTGGAACCGCACATCGATGCGCAGACGATGGAGATCCATCACACCAAGCATCACCAGACCTACATCAACAACGTCAACGCCGCGTTGGAAGGCACCGAGTACGCCGACCTTCCGATCGAGGCGCTGGTGTCCAAGCTGAAGTCGCTGCCGGAGAACCTGCAGGGTCCGGTGCGCAACAACGGCGGCGGCCATGCCAACCATTCGCTGTTCTGGACGGTGATGGCGCCCAACGCCGGCGGCACCCCCAGCGGCGACGTCGGCAAGGCGATCGACAGCGAGCTGGGCGGCTTCGACAAGTTCAAGGACGCCTTCACCAAGGCCGCCCTGACCCGCTTCGGCAGCGGCTGGGCCTGGCTGAGCGTCACCCCGGACAAGAAGCTGGTGGTCGAGAGCACCGCCAACCAGGACAGCCCGCTGTTCGAGGGCAACACCCCGATCCTGGGCCTGGACGTGTGGGAACACGCCTACTACCTGAAGTACCAGAACCGTCGTCCGGACTACATCGGCGCGTTCTTCAACGTGGTCGACTGGAAGGAAGTGGAGCGCCGCTACCACGCCGCGATCGGCTGATCGCGCGTCAGCGCTGCACCATCAAGAAGGCCGGGTTCGCCCGGCCTTTTTTTGTGTGGATGCCCGCCATAAGCGCTGGAAGTGCGGGTGGGGCGTGGCTGCCAGGTTGGTACGCTGCCCTCGCGCGCGTGACCAGCGTGCTTCGGCAGCGATGGCGGCCTATGCCGCATTGGCCGCCGCTTGCGCCGCTGCGTCGCCAGGGCGCGCTAAACCTTTGGCGTGCAGGCGCAGGAGCGGCTTCAGGGCAGCTCTGCCAACGACGAAAGACAACTGGCAGCAGCGGCTTCAGCCGCGATGGGCGTTACCGGGAATGCTTTGTCGCGGCCGAAGACGCTTCTACAGATGACGCTGTGCGTGACGAAAGCAGGGAATCGGCGATGCCCGATCGTTCCGGTCCGATGGCATGCCGATGCCGATCCACCCCCAGGCGCCGCATCGCAAGGCGGTGATCGCACGGCGCGCGAACGTGCCCAGCCTGCCGTCCGCTATGGCGCCGGTTGCAGCGATGTCGGTATCGGGTCCAGCGGTTGCAGCGTCATCAGCAGGCCGCGCGTACCGGCCACGGGTAGGTCGGGCGCCGGCGCGAGCAAGCGTGCGCCGTGCAGCGGGCGGAAGTGGCCGCGTTCGAAGAACACGTGGTCGGCGGCCGCCGCCGTGCCGGGCGCACGCACGTCGATCCGGTTGCGCGCCGATTCGCCGCGCACGCCGGCGTCCTCGAAGCGCACCGCCAACGGCGCCAGCTCGGGCGCGCGCGCCGCCGCAAAGAAGCCACCGGCCAGCAGCGAGGGCACGCCCTCGGCGGTGGCATCGATCCAGGCCATCAGGTCCTCGGCCTGTTCGCGGCGGCTGGCGCCGCCGTCGCGCGTCGCGTGCAGGCGGGTGAAATACAGGTTCACCGGCTGCCCGTGCAGGTCCACCCGCACCAGGCCGGCGACGCTGTAGTCCTCCAGCGGATGCAGCAAGGTCTCGGCCTCTTCCAGCACCGGCAGGCGGGTCAGCAGCGCATTGCCGCGGCGTTGCGGCCGGCTCGGCGGATCGGGGCTGATGAAGTGGCAGTGGTAGCCCAGGCGCGCGGCCAGCCATTGCGCCTGGTTCGGCATCTCCGGCGTCTGCAGCACTTCCTGCAGGGCGATGGCGTCGGGATGCAGGCGCTGCAGGGCCACGGCAATGCGCTCGCGACGCGCGATCCAGTCGTCGCCGTCCTGCGTGGCGCGCGGATCCGGGGCGAGCGTGAGCGTGACCACGGTGAGGGCGGCGTCTGTCGTGGCCGAGGCCGTCGGCACCGCGTCCGCCGCCACGTGCGCCTGCACCAATGCCGCCACGGCCAGCAACAGCCAGCCGGTGCGATGCCATCGGAAGACGCGGGGAGTCATGCGGGCGATGCTACGGCGCAGCGTCTCAGGGTTGCGTATACAGCCGATGGTGCTGCGGCGTCCGCCACACAATCGGTGGCGCGCAGGTGGCAATCACGAGCATCGCCCCACCTCCGGCGCGCACAGGCGCGGAGGCGGGGCGGGGACCGGTACACACGGCGCGCGTGCGCCGCGCGCCTCGGTCAATGCTGCAGCACGCCGTCCTTCAGGCGCAGCGGCGCGCGTGCCTCCACCTGCGTCGCCGAACGGCCCAGCAGCACCTCGTAGTCGCCGGCGGCAATGTGCCAGTGGCGCTGCTTCGGGTCGTAGTCGGCCAGGGTCTTGGGCTCGGCGACGATGCTGACGTGGCGGCTCTCGCCCGGCTTGAGCAGCACCTTGTCCCAGCCGACCAGGCGGATCGGGGTGTGATGGCCCTGCGGCAGGCGCAGGTACAGCTGCGGCACGTCGGCCCCGTCACGATCGCCGGTGTTGCGCACGTCGAAGCTGGCGACGACACGGTGACCGTCCGCCTGCACCTTGAAGTTGCCGTAGGCGAACGTGGTGTAGGACAGGCCGTAGCCGAACGGATACACCGGCTCCAGGCCGCGTGCGGCGAACCAGCGGTAGCCGACGTTGGCGCCTTCGATGCTGTAGTCGACGTTGCTGCCGGCCGGTTGCGCCGGCTTGAAGCCCAGGCCGGGAATCGACGGCCGCGGCAGTTGCGACACGTCGCGCAGCCAGGTCACCGGCAGGCGGCCGGACGGGTTGACCTCGCCCAGCAGCAGCCGCGCCAGGCCTTCGCCACCGCGGATGCCCGGGTACCAGGCTTCCAGCACCGCCGGCACCTGCTGCAGCCACGGCATGGCGACCGGGCCGTTGGTCTCCAGGACCACCACGGTCTTCGGGTTGGCCTTGGCCACGCCGGCGATCAGCGCGTCCTGCTTGTCGGGCAGGGCGATATCCGGCAGGTCCACCGACTCGGCCGACCACTGCGTGGCGAACACGATGGCCACATCGGCTTCGCGCGCGAGCTTGGCCGCCGCCGCCGCGTCGTCGCCGCTGGCGTAGTCGATCTGCGCGTCGGGCAGGGCCTTGCGCAGCGCCTGCAGCGGCGAGGACGGATGGAACATCACCGGGCCCGGCCAGGTGGTCGGGGCGATCCCCGGCACCGCGTTGCCGCCGTTGACGGTGATGCCGACCATCGAAGAGCCGCCGCCGCCGATCACGCCCTTGTCGGCATGGCCGCCGATCACCGCGATGCGGCGCACGGTGCGCGACAGCGGCAGCAGCTTGCCCTCGTTGCGCAACAGCACCGTGCCTTCCTCGACCACGCGCTGCACGGCCAGGCCGCCGGCGGCGTCGTCGATCGGCTGGTGCTGCGGCGGGTTGTCGAAGCTGCCGGTGGCGATGAAGGCGCGCAGGATGCGCTTGACCATGTCGTCCAGGCGCGCCTGCGGCACGGTGCCGGCGGCCACCGCCATGCGCAGCGGCTGGTCGAAATACACCGCCTTGTCGAACACTTCGCCGGCCGACTGCTGGTCCAGGCCGGCCAGCGCCGCCTTGGAGCCGCTGTGCACGCCGCCCCAGTCGGACATCACGTAGCCGGGGAACTTCCATTCCTGCTTCAGCACCTGGTTGAGCAGGTAGTCGTGCTCGCAGCCGTACACGCCGTTGATGCGGTTGTAGGAGCACATCACCGAGCCGGGCTGGCCGATCTTCAGCGCCAGCTCGAAGGCCAGCAGGTCCGACTCGTGCATGGCCTGCTCGCCGATGTCGGCGCTGTGGGTGTTGCGCCCGGTCTCCAGGTCGTTCATCGCGAAGTGCTTCATGGTCGAGACCACGTGCTGGCTCTGCACGCCGCGGATCGATTCGCCGACCATCGTGCCGGCCAGCAGCGGATCCTCGCCGGCGTACTCGAAGTTGCGGCCGTTGCGCGGGTCGCGCTGCAGGTTGACGCTGCCGGCCAGCAGCACGTTGAAACCCTGCTGCCAGGCCTCGCGGCCCATGGTGGCGCCGCCGGCGAAAGCCAGTGCGCGGTTCCATGTGGCGGCGGTGGCCGGGCCGGAGGGCAGCGCGGTGGCGTGGTCGCCGGGGCGGATGTTGCCGGGATTGGTCACGCCGAGGCCGGCATCGGCCAGTTGCTGCGACGGGATGCCCAGGCGTTCGATCGCCGGCACGTAGCCGGCCGAGCCGAGCGCACCGGCCGGCTTCGGGCCGCCGTCCTTGCCCAGGCCGAAGTAGCTGTGCAGCATCTGGAACTTCTCGTCCGGGGTCATCGCCTGCACCAGCAGCGCGGCGCGCCGGTCCGGCGACAGGTTGCGGTCGTTCCACGGGCGCTGCGCAGCGGCGGCGTTCGGCGTGGACGCCGTGCCCACGGCCGCCGCCGGCGGCGCGGCGACGGAAGGCGAGGCCAGCGCGAGGGTCAGGCAAAGGGATCCTGTAAACGTTTTCATATCGGGGCGAACAGCCTCTTCAGCAGATGACGGGAAGGCGCATCGGGGGAGTCGGGGGGAGGGTGGAACCGCGCGTCAGGACGGTGCTTCGTCGCTGCGCATGACCGGGTACAGGCGGTAGCGCTCGTCCCAGGAACTGTGGCGGCGGTAGAAGAACTCCAGCCGCGCCTGCGGATCCTTGGCGAAGGCCGCGTCGTGTTCGAGCTTGTCCTCGAACTCGGCCTTGAGCGCCGGATCGCTGGCCAGCATCTGCCGCGCCACGTCCTCGGCGACGTAGTCTTCCATGTACTCGGCGCGCTCGAACGCGCTGTTGAATTCGCCCCATTGCAGCAGCGAGTCCGGCGCCTGCGGTTCCAGCAGCGCCATCAACAGCCGCGCCTTGGGCTGGGCGATCGGCACGAACAGCGCGCCGGCGCCGACGGCGCGGGTCTCCGGCTTCCAGGCGCCGGCGACGCTGAGCCGCTGGTGGCCTTCGGACGAGCGGGCGGCGAAGCTGGCGGTGTCGGCGCGGAAGGTCTGCACCGGCAGGGTGGCGTCGTGCTCCAGCGTGCGGAAGGCGATGCCGTGCTGGCGCAGCTTGGCGCCGACCAGGGCGGCCTGCGCCGCCGGCACCAGGTAGCCGGCGCGCGGCGCGGCGACTTCCACGCTGGGCACGATCTGGTCGCGCAGCGGCACGCGCCAGATCTGTGGGGTGCGCTCGTCGTAGCGGGTCATCAGCGCGCCGGACACCGGCGAGGGCGTGCGCGTGTAGGCGTAGCCGCGGAAGTCCACCAGGTGCGAGGCGTCGGTGGTGCGGTAGTCCAGCGCCACGGTCTTGCCGCCCAGGGCTTGCGCGCGGGCGTCGGCGGCCAGCGCGTCGGCGCGCCACTGCGCACCATGCCGCGCCACCTGCTGCAGCACCGAGACGATGGTGTTGCGGGTGATGCGCACGCGCTCGGGGTAGCGCTTCCACGAATGCGTTTCCACCAGCATGCCGAAGCGGTTGCGCAGCTGGAAATAGCCGTGCGAGAAGCGCGGCGTCGGCACCCCGTCCTCGAAGCCGGAGGCCGGGTCGTCGTTGACCACGAAGGAGGGGTAGTAGGGCAGCGGCAGCGAGCCTTGCCGCTTCAGATCGGCGAGCACGGCGTCGCGCAGGCGCAGGCCGTCGCCGCGCAGCGCGGTATCGCCGGCGTGCAGCGGCTCCACCTGGATCGACACGTCGTGCTCGAACTGCGCGCCGTCGGTGACGTGCAGATCCACATACACGAGCGGGTCCCACTGCTCGACCAGGCGCAGCATCGCCTGCATCTCCGGCGCGTCGGCCTTGACGTAGTCGCGGTTGAGGTTGAGGTTCTGCGCGGTGGTGCGCCAGCCCATCTGTTCCGGGCCGCGCTGGTTGGGCCGGTTCCAGGCGCCGAAGCGCTCGTGCCCGTCGACGTTGAACACCGGCACGAACAGCCATACCTGCTTGTCCAGCGCGCCGCGCGCGGCCTGGCCGTCGAGCAGTTGGCGCAGCGCCAGGAAGCCAGCGTCCTTGCCGTCGATCTCGCCGGCGTGGATGCCGCCCTGGATCAGCACTACCGGCAGCTTGCGCGCCTGCGCGGCCGCCGGATCCAGTGCACCCGAGGTCGACACCGCCAGCGCCTTCATCGGCCGGCCTTCCGGGGTGGTGCCGAAGTCGAAGCAGCGCACCGCTTGCGGATAGTGCTGCGCGAAGGCATCGCACAGCGCGATGGTTTCGGCGTAGCGGCCGGTGCGCGCGAATCCGTTGCGCTCGGCTTCGGTGGACAGGCCCGCCTCGCTGGCCAGCGACGGCATGCTGCACAGCAGCATCGGCAGCAACAGGGTGGCCAGCCAGGGTCGGATCATCTCGGCACCGTCTCGGGACAGGCGCCCATGATGCGGGCAGCGCGCCGATTGCGAAAGCACCTAGGGCGTGTCCTAGCGGTTCGATTCGCCGGAACGATCGGGTAACCTTCTGAAAATTTTGCCTGGACGAGGGCCCGTGAGCAGCCAAGCCACCACGAGACACGCCGCATGAGCGCGGCGCAGGAGCGCACCGCCGCGCGCATGCCGCGGCAGATTCCGTACATCATCGGCAACGAGGCCTGCGAGCGCTTCAGCTTCTACGGGATGCGCAACATCCTGGTGCAGTTCCTGATCACCTCGCTGCTGCTGCAGGAAGTGACGGCGCCCGGCCGGGAGGCCGAAGCCAAGCACATCATGCACAGCTTCATGATCGGCGTGTACTTCTTCCCGCTGCTCGGCGGCTGGCTGGCCGACCGCTTCTTCGGCAAGTACAGCACCATCCTCTGGTTCAGCCTGATCTACTGCGTGGGCCACCTGTGCCTGGCGCTGTTCGAGGGCCATCGCAACGGCTTCTTCCTCGGCCTGGGCCTGATCGCGCTGGGCGCGGGCGGGATCAAGCCGCTGGTGGCCTCGTTCATGGGCGACCAGTTCGACCAGGGCAACAAGCACCTGGCCAAGGTGGTGTTCGACGCCTTCTACTGGATCATCAACTTCGGCTCGCTGTTCGCCTCGCTGCTGATCCCGCTGGCGCTGAAGAACCTGGGGCCGGCGTGGGCGTTCGGCATCCCCGGCATCCTGATGCTGGTGGCGACCCTGGTGTTCTGGGCCGGGCGTCACCGCTACGTGCGCGTGCCGCTGCCGCCGAAGGATCCGCACGGTTTCGCTCAGGTGGTGCGCACCGCGCTGCTGCGGCAGGCGCCGGGGCAGGGGCGTCCCGGTCTGGCCCTGGCCGGCGTGGCGGTGCTGCTGGCGCTGGCGACGTTCGCCCTCGTGCCGACCCTGGGCCTGGTGATCTGCCTGTGCCTGGCGCTGGTGTTGCTGCTGGCCGGCATCGGCGGCGGCACCTGGTGGCAACTGGAGCGCGCCCGCGCGCTGCATCCGGATGCGGCGGTGGACGGCGTGCGCGCGGTGCTGCGGGTGCTGGTGGTGTTCGCGCTGGTCACCCCGTTCTTCTCGCTGTTCGACCAGAAGGCCTCGACCTGGGTGCTGCAGGGCCAGCAGATGCAGATGCCGGAGTGGTTCAGCGCCTCGCAGATGCAGGCGCTGAATCCGGCGCTGGTGATGCTGCTGATCCCGTTCAACAACCTGGTGCTGTATCCGCTGCTGCGCCGGCGCGGCTACGAGCCGACCGCGCTGCGGCGGATGACCGCCGGCATCGCCTTCAGCGGCCTGGCCTGGATCGTGGTCGGCACGCTGCAGGTGATGATGGACGGCGGCGACGCCCTCTCCATCGCCTGGCAGATCCTGCCGTACGCGCTGCTGACCTTCGGCGAAGTGCTGGTCTCGGCGACCGGCCTGGAATTCGCCTACAGCCAGGCGCCGCAGTCGATGAAGGGCGTGGTGATGAGTTTCTGGAACCTCACCACCACCGTCGGCAACCTGTGGGTGCTGCTGTCCAACGCGGCGGTGCGCAACGACCGCGTCACCGCGCACATCGGCAGCACCGGGCTCAGCGAGACCGCGTTCCTGATGTTCTTCTTCGCTGCCTTCGCGTTCGTCGCCGCACTGCTGTTCGGGCTGTACGCGCGCCGCTACCGCATGGTCGACCACTACCGCCCCGCCTGAGACCCCGCATGCCCTCCGTCACCCCCGTCAACCTGATCCTGATCGTCCTCACCGTGCTGGTGTCTTGGGCGGCGTTCAACAACCGCCGGCTGCTCGACCGGCTGATCCTGTGGCCGCCGGCGATCGACCGCCACAAGCAGTACGACCGGCTGGTGACCTACGGCTTCATCCATGCCGATTTCCCGCACCTGCTGTTCAACATGGTCACGCTGTACTTCTTCGGCGGCCCGATCGAGGTGCTGATGGAGCGGCTGACCGGCAACATGCTGGTGTACCCGCTGTTCTACCTGTCGGCGTTGGTGGTCTCGATCCTGCCCAGCTACCTGAAGAACCAGAAGAACCCCAACTATATGAGCCTGGGCGCATCCGGCGCGGTGTCGGCGGTGCTGTTCGCCTTCATCCTGATGGCGCCGTGGACCGGGATCTTCTTCTTCTTCATCCCGATTCCGATCCCGGCGATCCTGTATGCCGTGTTCTATGTCGGCTACAGCATCTGGATGGACCGCCGCGGCGGCGACAACGTCAACCACAGCGCGCACCTGGCCGGTGCGGCGTTCGGCGTGATGTTCCTGCTGATCATGGAGCCGTCGGTGCTGCAGCACTTTTTGGGCGAGCTGGCGAACCCGCGCTTCGGGCGCGGCTGATCCGCGACGCGGTGGCGTCCGCACGGGCGTGCGGCGCCGCGCGATCGGCGCATCTCTCATTCGCTGCGCTGGGTATGCGCCGTGGCGCCGATGCGGTCGTGGGCACGCATCGCGCATGGAGCAGATGGCGGTCCGTCAGGCCGCCCTCTGTGTTCAGCGGGTCTGCTGCCCACGCAACTGCACCTTGGCGCTGCCGATGGCGGCGTTCTCGTAGGTGCGCTTGAGGCGCTGGTAGACCTCGTCGTCGAGCTGCTGGAACTCGCCGCCCTGGTGGTCGCCGCTGACCGACAGTTGGAACAGCCCTTCCAGCAAGGAGGCGTTGTGGTCGCCCTGGTCGTATTTGCTCTCGGTCTCGCTCATGCGCGTGGTTCCCTGTTGGATCGCTGCGTGATGGGAGGTGCAACTCCCATGCCAGGTTTTCGGCCTGTCCTGGCGGTATCGGCCGCGCGCGGCACGACTTGAGCGGCGTACGGCTGACGCGCCGCGTCGGCGGCGCGACGCCCTGGGGCAGGTGTTTCACATCGCCGCGGCAAGCCGCAGCGGACACTGCCTGCTCCGCGACACATCCCACTTCCCATGTCCGTACCGAACGTCCCGATCGCGCACGATCCGCAGCAGCACCGCTTCAGCCTGCAGGTCGACGGCCACCGCGCCGAACTCGACTACGTGCTGGAGCAGGGGCGCATGGTCATCACCCACACCGGGGTGCCTGGCCCGATCGGCGGGCGCGGGCTGGCGGCGCAACTGGTCGCCGCCGCGCTGGACCATGCGCAGGCACAAGGCTGGAAGGTGGTGCCGGCGTGTTCGTACGCGGCCGTGTTCATCCAGCGGCATCCGCAATACGCGGCGCTGCTCGATTGAGCGTCGGGCACCGCAACGGCGCGATAATGCGCGCCACTTTTACAGGCATTGCAGGAACAGGGGCAGTCGACGTGAGCAGGGCAGAGACGATGGGCAACGGGCGGATGGCATGGACGGCACTGGCGGTCGCCGCGGCGCTGGCACTGGCCGGCTGCAAACGCGAGGAACCGGCCGCCGTACCGGCGCCCGCCGCGGCACCGGCACAAAGCGAGGCTTCCGCGGCGCCGGAGCCGGCGCAGACCACACCGCCGGAACTGAAGGACATCGTCGAACACAGCCCCAGCTATGTGGTCGGCATCACTTTTCCGCCGTCGATCAACCGCTATCCCGGACTGGCCGAAGCGGCCAACCACTACGCGCAGAGCGCGCGCAGCGAGCTGATGGAAGCGGTCGACGGGCTCGGCAACGATCGCCCGCGCGCGCCCTACGAACTCTCGCTGCAGTTCGAGATGCTGCTGGAGCGTCCGGACCTGGTCGCGCTGAGCGCCGACGGCAGCCGCTACACCGGCGGTGCGCACGGCGAACCGCTGGTGGCGCGTTGGGTGTGGCTGCCGCAGCAGCAGCGCATGCTCACCGCCGAGACACTGATCCCGGATGCGTCGCATTGGAAGCAGGTGGCCGGCTATGTCGCCGCGCAGCTGCGCCAGGCGGTGCAGACGCGGGTGGATGCCGAACAGGTGCCGCCGGAGGACCAGGACGAGCAGGTGCGCAGCGCCAGCAAGATGATCGCCGAAGGCACCGAGCCGCAGCCCGGCAACTTCAGCCAGTTCCAGCCGTTGGTCGACGCGGCGGGCAAGATCACCGCCTTGCGTTTCGTGTTCCCGCCGTACCAGGTGGGGCCGTACGCCGATGGCACGCAGACGGTGGACGTGCCGGCCAGCGTGCTGCGCGAGCTGGTGGCACCGGAATACGCGCCGCTGTTCGCCGCCTGAGCGGTGGCTGGCGCGCCAGCGCGCGTCGGCGTCGGCGTGCGGTGCACTGCGTCGACAGCATGCGGGAACGCAACGCGTGCCCTCGTCGGGACACTGCGCAATCGGTAGCATTGGCGGCTACCCCACTTGCAATCGATTTCTTATGGGCAGTTTCGATCAGACCGAGCGGCGCGTGGCGCACACCTGCGCGCGCTATCCGGCCTTCCCGCGCGAGCCCGCCGTCCTGGTCCGGCTGGTCAAGCACCTGTACAAGCGCGTGCATGCCAACGCCAGCGGCGTGCTCAAGGAGTACGGCGTCAGCCCGCCGGAGTACGAGATCCTGATGATGCTGTACGGCACGCCCGAGCAGTGCATCACCCCCACCGAGGTGGCCGAGGCCGCCAGCGAGAAGCCGGCCAACATCACCCGTCTCACCGACAGCCTGTGCAGCAAGGGGCTGCTGTCGCGCACGGCCAGTCCGGAAGACCGGCGCAAGGTTGCGCTGACCCTGCAGCCGGCCGGCATCGCCCTGATCGAACGTTTGCTGCCGGACGTGTGTGCGTTCCTGGAGACGGAAACCGCGGCGCTGGATGCCGGCGAGCAGCAGCAACTGGAGAGACTGCTGAAGAAGATGCTGGCCGGCATCGACGGCCTCGACGCTGCCACCGAGTCGAAGACGCAGGCAGCGCTGCCCTGAGGGCACCTCGAAGAAGGTGCGTCCGCGGCATCGAGCGTGAATCGATGTGCTGCAGGAGTGGCTTCAGCCGCGACCGGCTTGTCGGAAACGCGCGTCGCGGCTGAAGCCGCTCCTGCCGGACGCGTTCCGGTGTGCTTCGGAGGTGTTCTAGGCGCGTTGCCCATCCCAAAGCAGGCAGGACATCGGCCTGTTCCTAGCGCCAGCCGCGTGCGCGCGCGCGCTGTTCGCCGTCGGCATCCAGCGCCTCGCCGGCGATGCGTGCATCCACCGCCTGCAGCACCGCGGCCGGCATCGGGCTGGCCGCCATGCGCATGCCGCCGCCGTCTTCGCGTTCGCCGGCGGGCACCAGCAGTTCCACCCGCCATGCGCCGTCGCGCTGGCAGGCCAGGCCGGCGTTGGCGTTCGACAGCGCGAAGGTGCGGCAGTAATGGCCGTCGCGATCGCGGAAGCTCAGGCCGATGCGCACGCTGCCCTGGGACTGGCCGGACAACTGCTGCGTCAGCGCCTGCGCCAGCGCGCCCTCGGCGACGCTCCCCCGGGCCGCCGCGACCGTCGGGCCGTGCGCATCGTCCTGCGGCAATTGCCGCTGCGCGATCCATAGCCCCAGCAACAGCGCCGCCGCCAAGGCAGCCGGCAGCGCCCAGCGGCGCCGCGCACGCGGCCGCAGCGGCGTCGGCCGGCTTGCCTGCGCCGTCGCATGGATGGGTGAGGGCGGCAGCGTCGCGACCGCGTCGTCCTTGCCGGGCGCGCCGGTCGGCCGTGCCCGCGCGGCGGCGAGCAGGCGTGCGGGCACCGCTTCGTCCAGCACCGGGGCGAAGCCGGCGCGCAACCGCGCCTGCAGGCTGCGCAGCCGCTCCAGCGCCTGCGCCAGTTGCGGGTCGGTACGCAACGCCGCTTCCACCTGGGCGGCCTGCGCCGCATCCAGTTCGCCGTCGGCGTAGGCCTGCAGCGTGAGTGCGTCGATCGTAGTGTTCATGCGGTCGCCTCCAGTGACGCCTGCAGGGCTTCGCGCCCACGCGCGAGCCGGCTGGTGAGTGTGCCGAGCGGAATCTCCAGCACCGCCGCGGCATCCTTGTAGGACAGGCCTTCGATCAGCACCAGTGCGATCGCCAGGCGTTGTTCCTCGGGCAGGCCGGCCATCGCGGCCTGCACCGCCATCCAGTCCTGCTGCCGCTCCAGGGGCGTGTCGCCGACGTGCTCGCCCTCGGCGGCATCGACGAACACCTGCCGCCGTCGCCGCTGCGCCCGCACCTCGTCGATCCAGGCGTGGCGGATGATGCCGTACAGCCAGTACTGCAGCGGCGTCTCCGGCCGCCATTGCCCGGCGCGGCGCAGCGCGCGCTCGATCGCGATCTGCAGCAGGTCGTCGGCGTCCTCGCGATGGCCGGCGACGGCACGCGCGAAGCGCCGCAACTGCGGCAGCAGGGTACAGATGCCGTCGCCGACGGCGGCCGTGGGATCGGCGTGCATGTCGGTGATACGTTCGGCGGAGGGGTTTTCTTCCATGGGCGCGGCGCGGCGTTCACCGCGTGTCGGGATGGCAAGATTAGTGTGGCACGCCAACAGGGGCGGACAACGGAGCGGGGCATGGCGACGGGCAGACGAATGCGCTGGATGGCCGTGGCATGGCTGGCGGTGGCGACACCGGCATGGGCGCAGCTGGCGCTGCCGTCGGCCGGCGGGCTGGTGCAGGACGTCACCCAGGGCGTGCAGGGCGGCATGAATCGGGTGGGAGAGTCGCTGCAGGATGCGCGCGGCGAGGTCGAACGGCTGCGCCTGAAACGCCTGCAGGCGCTGCTGCGCAGCGATCCGCGCGGGCTGGAGCGCGACGAGGGCGGCGCGGTGGTGATGCGCGGGCAGGTGGTGGCGCTGGAGCCGGAGCCGGCGGCGCTGCGGGCGGCGCAGACGGCCGGCTTCGTGGTGCTGGAGCAGCGCAGCTTCGGCGAATTCGGCCTGCGCCTGGTGGTGCTGCAGGTGCCGTCGGGCCTGTCCACGCGCCGCGCCCTGCAGCAACTGCGCGAGCGCGATCCGCAGGGCGAGTACGACTACAACCACGTCTACAGCGGATCGGCGGCGGCGCCACCGGCGCCCGCCAGCGCCTCCGCCGCTCCGGCAGCCGCTGGTGCCGCGGCGGGCGGCTTCGTGGTCGGCCTGATCGACAGCGGCGTGGATGCGGCGCATCCGGCGCTGGCCGGCGTGCAGGTGCAATCCTGGGGCTGCGACGGGCAGGTGCGCGCGCAGCCGCACGGCACGGCGGTCGCCTCGCTGCTGGCCGGACGCGCGGTGGCGCACGGGCCGTTCGCGCGCACCCTGTATGCGGCCGACATCTATTGCGGACAGGCCGATGGCGGCACCGTGGTCGAGCTGGTCGGGGCACTGGCATGGATGGCGCAGCAGCAGGTGCCGGTGGTCAACATCAGCCTGATCGGCGGCCCCAACCGCGCGCTGCAACTCGCCGTGCAGCGCATGCTCGCGCGCGGCCACGTGCTGGTCGCGGCGGTGGGCAACGACGGCCCGGCTGCCCCGCCGCTGTACCCCGCGGCCTATCCCGGGGTGATCGGCGTCACCGCGGTGGATGCGCGTGCGCGGGTCTTGCCGGAGGCGGGGCGAGGGCCGCAGGTGGCCTTCGCCGCGGTCGGCGAACTGATCGCCGCGGCACCGCAGGGCCGCTGGCAGACGCAGCGTGGCACCTCCTTCGCCGCGCCGCTGGTGGCGCGGCTGGCGGCGCAGGCCTTGCCGCAGCCGGATCCGCAGGCGGCCGCGCAGGTGCGCGCGCAGTTGCAGGCGCAGGCGCGCGATCTCGGTGCGCCCGGCACCGATCCGGTGTACGGCGCCGGGCTGCTCGGCGCGGACCTGCCGCTGCAGCGCGCGCCGGGCGGCTGAACGCATTCTGTCTGCGTCCCGCCTGCACGGGATGTTCTGCGTCGCTCGATTCGTAGGGAAACATGAGAGCCGCAGATGGCCTGCGGCGACACGAGGAGAATGCGATGAACGGCAAGACTCTGTTGGCGAGCGCGGTGCTGGTGGCGTCGGTGGCGCTGATCCCGGGCGTGGCCGGCGCGCAGTTGCTGGGCGGTGCGGGCAGCGTGGGCGGTGCGGTCAACGGCACCCTGGGCGGCCTGGGCGGCGGCAGCCTCGGCGGCAACGGCATGGGCGCAGGCCGCCTGGACGCCGGGGTTCCGCTGGATCGCGCCCGCAGCGGCATCGAGCAGTCCTCGCAGCGTGCGCGGATGGCGGCGCAGCGGGCGGCGGCGCGTGGCGCGGCCACCGCTGACGGCGCAGTGCAGACCGCCGGCACTGCGGTGAACCAGGGCCGCACGCTCGCCGGCAATGCCGCCGCCAGCGGCAGTGCGGCGGCACGCAGCGCGGCCGGCAGCGCAGTCGGTCAGGCCGACGGCGCGCTCGGCGCGGCGACCAGCGCGGCCAATCCCCCTGCGGCGCTGTCGACCGCCGGCAATGCCGCCGGTGCAGTCAATGGCGTGACCGGTAACGGTGCTGCGTCGCGTGCGGCCGGTAACGGCAACGGCAACGGCGCCGCCAGCGGCGGCAGCTTGCCGACGGTGCCGGCGCTGTCCGGCAGCGGCAGTGCCAACGGTGCGGCCAGCGGCAGCGCCTCGCACAGCGTGGGCACGCACGGCGGGTCGGTGTCGGGCCAGGCGGGTGCGGGCGGCCAGGGCGGTGCGCAGGCCGGTAGCGGTCAGGCGCAGGGCCAGGCCGGCGGCAATGCCTCGCTGGGTGCCAGCATCGACGCCTCCGGCGACGGCCAGTAAGCCGCTGACGGCCACGCGCGACTTACCGCGCGTCGCCATCGCGATGGCAGGCTGAAAAAACACGACGCCCGGCTGAGCCGGGCGTCGTGCGTGTTGCGTTCTGCGGTCGGTCGCGGGTGTGTTCCGCTGCGACGTCGTCGCGACGTGGCGGCACGGCCGCACGGGCCGTGCCGCGCTGCGCCTCAGCGTGCGCTCGGCGTCGCCGCCGGCGTGGCGTTGAGGCCGCGCTTCTCCAGCAAGGGTTCGATCTGCGGCGCGTGTCCGGCGAAGTCCTGGAACAACTGCATCGCATCGACGCTGCCGCCGCGCGAGAGCAGGGTCTTGCGGAAGCGGTCGCCGTTGGCGCGGCTCAGCCCGCCATGCTGCTTGAACCACTGCTGGGTGTTGGCGTCCAGCACCTCGGCCCAGATGTAGGCGTAGTAGCCGGCCGCGTAGCCGCCCATGATGTGGCTGAAGTACGGCGTGCGGTAGCGCGGCGGCACCGGCGCATAGGCGATGCCGTCGGCGGCCAGCGCCTTGGCCTCGAAGTCCATCACGCCCGATGCCGGCGGCACCTGGCCGGCGCTCAGCTGGTGCCAGCGCTGGTCGAGCATGGCCGCGCCCAGGTACTCGGTGGTGGCGAAGCCCTGGTTGAACTTGGCGGTGGCCACCACCTTGTCCAGCAGTGCCTGCGGCATCGGCGCGCCGCTCTGGTAGTGCTTGGCGTAGTGCTTGAGGATGGCCGGATCGTCGGCCCACATCTCGTTGACCTGCGAGGGGAACTCGACGAAGTCGCGCGGCACGCTGGTGCCGGAGAAGTACGGGTACTTCACGTTCGAGAACATGCCGTGCAGCGCATGGCCGAACTCGTGGAAGGCGGTGGTGACCTCGTCCCAGGTCAGCAGGGTCGGCTGGCCGGCCGGCGGCTTGGGGATGTTGAGGTGGTTGGCGACCACCGGCTTGTCGCCGGTCAGCGCCGACTGCGACACGTAGGAGCTCATCCAGGCGCCGCCGCGCTTGGACTCGCGCGCGTACATGTCGGCGATGAAGATCGCCAGCTGGCTGCCGTCGGCGTCGAACACGTCGTAGACCAGCACGTCGTCGCGGTAGGTCGGCAGGTCGGTGCGCTGCTTGAAGGTCAGCCCGTATTCCTGGTTGGCGGCGTAGAACACGCCGTTTTCCAGCACGTTCTTCAGTTCGAAGTAGGGCTTGAGCTGGGCCTCGTCGAAGTCGTACTTGGCCTGGCGCACCTTCTCGGTGTAGTAGGCCCAGTCCCAGGCCTCGAGCTTGAAGCTGGGCTTGCCGGCGGCCTTCTGCTCCTGGTCGATCATCGCCTGCAGGTCGGCGGCCTCGCGCTTGGCGTTGGCCACCGCGGCCGGGGCCAGCTTGCCGAGCATGGCGTTGACCGCTTCGGGGGTCTTGGCGGTCTGGGTTTCCAGCGAGTAGGCGGCGTGATTCGGATAGCCGAGCAGCTTGGCGCGATCGGCGCGCAGGGTCATGATCCGCGACACCAGCGCGGTGTTGTCGTAGGGGCCGCCGTGGCTGCCGCGCGACACCGAGGCTTCGTAGATCTTCTGCCGCAGGGCGCGATCCTTGAGCTGGGCCAGCGGCGGCTGGCCGGTGGTGTTGAGCAGGGCGATCACGTACTTGCCGTCGAGCTTGCGCGCCTTGGCCGCTTCGGCGGCCGCGGCGATCTGCGCGTCGGACAGGCCGTCAAGTTGCTTGACGTCGTCCACCACCACCGCGGCGGCGTTCACTTCGGCCAGCACGTTCTGGCTGAACTTGGTGCCCAGTTCGGCCAGTTCGGCGTTCATCGCCTTGAGCTTGGCCTTGTCGGCATCGTTGAGCTTGGCGCCGTCGCGGACGAAGTCGCTGTGGTACTTCTCGATCAGGCGCACGCCCTCCGCGTCCAGACCGAGCTGGTTGCGGGTGTCGTACAGGGTCTGGATGCGCGCGAACAGCTTGGGATTGAGCGCGATCGCGTCGCGGTGCGCGGCCAGCTTGCCGGCGTACTCGGCCTGCAGTTTCTTGCGGGTGTCGTTGGTGTCGGCGCCGACCAGGTTGAAGAACACGGTGGTGGCGCGGTCCAGGACCTGCCCACTTTTCTCCATCGCCACGATGGTGTTGTCGAAGGTCGGTTTGGCGGTCTGATCGGCGATGGCCTGCATTTCCTTCAGCTGCTGCGCCATGCCGGCGTCGAACGCGGGCGCGAAATCGCTGTCCTTGATCTTGTCGAACTGCGGGTAGTGCAGCGGCAGCGGGCTTTCGGCGAAGAACGGGTTGGCCTGCGTGGCCGCCGTGGCGGCGGTGGGCGTGGTGGCCGGAGCGGCGTAGGCGGGCATGGCGAGTCCGAGCGTGGCGGCGAGGGCAAGGGCGAGGCGAGAGGTCATCAAGCGGTATCCGCAATCATGGTGATCGGGCAGGCTACCCCAGGCCGGCAGGCGTGACCCGTGACGAAAGCCATGGGAGCGCTGCAGCATAGGCGCTTATTTCCCAGGGCTTTGCGGCATCTGGCGTGAATCTTGATGCAGTGCGCTCTCCGGCGTGGTTGTGCCGGTGCAGGCATGCACCGGTGGTGCGCTGGCGGGGTGTTGGCTGGTTCGCGCGGACGTCTGCAACGCGGCCTCGCGCATCGGCTGCGGCCCGCTGGCGACGCCTGCGGCCACCGCGTAGCATCGCGTCGAACCAGCGCCGCTGCGGCGCGCCGCGCCACGAGGACCCATGGACACGCCGACCACCGCCTATGCCTTCACCGCGACCACCTTGGACGGGCAGGATCAGCCGCTCGCTGAGTACGCCGGCAAGGTGCTGTTGATCGTCAACGTCGCCTCCAAGTGCGGTTTCACTCCGCAGTACGCCGGGCTGCAGGCGCTGTGGCAGCGCTACCGCGATCGCGGCTTGGTGGTGCTGGGCTTCCCCTGCGACCAGTTCGGCCACCAGGAGCCGGGCGATGCCGCGGAGATCCGTCAGTTCTGTTCGCTCAGCTACGACGTGGATTTCCCGATGTTCGCCAAGGTGCAGGTCAACGGCGACGGCGCGCATCCGCTGTGGCGCTGGCTCAAGCAGCAGAAATCCGGGCTGCTCGGCATCGCCGCGATCAAGTGGAATTTCAGCAAGTTCCTGGTCGGTCGCGACGGCCAGGTGCTGGCGCGTTATGCGCCGACCGACAAGCCGGAAGCGCTGGCTGACGCTATCGAGCGGGCGCTGGGGTAACGATTCGGCCGAGGACGCTCGGCGTGGTCTTGAATGCTGGATGCTTGCTCTTGTGGGAGGGACTTCAGTCCCGACGCGTTCGAGTTAAAGGCGTCGGGACTGAAGTCCCTCCCACAAAATACTCCCCACTATTTCGCTTTGACCTGCCGCCGTGTCGCTTATGCCGGTAGAGCGGCTTCAGCCGCGACGGGCTTTCCCGGTAAAGCCCGTC
>NZ_JAXGGH010000014.1:0-74371 GCF_034105425.1 Xanthomonas sp. LF06-19
CGCCAGCGTGATCGGCTGAGGTAGCCCAGCGGCCACCTCAGCCTCCCAACCATCACGATCAAGCGCCGCTCTGGTGCCGTTGCGACAGATGCTACACCTGGCTCCAGGTCGTGGCAGGTTGTTCGAGGTGCCCTGAAGTCGCTCCCACAGGAGTTTGCGGCGAGCCTGCCGGGTGCACGGTGGGAGGGACTTCAGTCCCGACGCATTGCGCCATCGGATGCATAGCCCTTCGCTCGCCTCGGCTGCATGGCAGCCGACGCCTAGAGGAGGCCAATGCGCCACCCGCCAACGCCGCAGGCGGCGCAGTGTCACTAGACCACGGCCTTTCAGCCACCATAGGGATCGACAGTGCGAATGCTCCCGTCCGGCTCGACGTGCAGCGGCGTGCACTTGACCGAGCGCAGGTGGGTCACGCCGCCGGACAACAGGGCGTCGTGGTAGAACAGGTACCAGCGCCCCTGGAACGCGCAGATGGAGTGGTGCGTGGTCCAGCCCACCACCGGCTTCAACAGCACGCCGCGATAGGTGAACGGGCCATACGGACTGTCGCCGATGGCATAGCACAGCAGGTGCGTATCGCCGGTGGAATACGACAGGTAATACCGGCCCTGATCCTTGTGCAGCCACGGTCCCTCGAAGAAGCGGCGCGCGTGGTCGTCGGCACGCAGCGGCTGGCAGTGTTCGTCGAGGATGACGATTTCGCGTGTGCGCTCCGCCAGCTGCGTCATGCCGGGGTCGAGCCTGGCGATGCGCGGCCCCAGCGCCGGTTCATCGCCGACAGGCTCGACGTGCGCCGCATCGAAGCGATCGTCGCGGTACTTCTGCAACTGCCCGCCCCAGATGCCGCCGAAGCACAGGTAGTGCGCGCCGTCGTCGTCCTCGAACACGGCCGGGTCGATCGAATAGGTGCCCGCGATCGGCTCGGGTTCGGCGGCGAACGGGCCTTCCGGGCGATCGGCCACCGCTACGCCGATGCGGAACAGGCCGTGCGCGTCCTTGGCGGGGAAGTAAAGGTAATAGCGCCCGTCGCGTGCCGCCGCGTCCGGCGCCCACATCTGCCGGCTGGCCCAAGGCACGTCGCGCACATGCAGGGCAACGCCGCACTCGGTGACCGCGCCTTCCGGCGCGTCCATGCGCAGCACGTGGTAGTCCTCCATGCCGAAGTGGCCGCCGTCGTCGTCGAACGGCGCACCGCTGTCGATGTCGTGCGACGGATAGATGTACAGGCGCCCCTCGAACACATGGGCCGACGGATCGGCCGTGTAAATGTGGGTGACCAGCGGTTGCGAGACGGCGTGCGCCGCGAGGTGGTCGAGGTCGCTGCCCTGGCGCCGCGCCTGCAGGTGGTGTTCGATGCGACGTTCCATGCGCTTGTCGATCCGGTAGAAGCACAGCAGCGCCACCGCGACCAAGAACGGAATGGCGCTGTAGACGCTCACGGTCAGGCGGATGCCGTCCACCACGGCCTGCGGCTGTTGTTCGGCGCCCGCCTGGTAGCCGTGGTGCGCGAGGATGCCGGCGACCAGCGCGCCGCCGATACTGAGCCCGATCTTCAGTCCGCACAGCATCGCCGAGAAGATGATCGCGGTGGCGCGGCGATGGTTCTTCCACTCGGAGTAGTCGGCGACGTCGGCGATCATCGCCCACAGCAAGGGGATGGTGATGCCGTAGCAGAAGCCGTGCAGCATGAAGGCGCCGAAGGCCACGCCGATCGCAGTGGGCGGCAGGACGTAGAACACCAGCAGGAACAGAGTGGAGACCAGCAGCGCGCCGCCAAAGGCATCGCGCTTGCCGAAGCGGTCGGCCAGCCGCCGCGAGAAGCCGATGCCCAGGATCATGCACAGGATGCCGCAGGCGTTGAACAGGCTGAACGCCGAGGTCGCCGCATCCTGCGGCCAAGTGAAGCCGGACAGGCCCCAGCCGCCGAGCAGCGCATTCACCCCGCCGATGAAGCCGTTGAAACCGGAGGCATCGAGAAAGCCCGCCAGCGCGGCCTCGCTCAGGTAGTACTGGAAGTAGTAGATGTAGGTGCCGCCCTTCAGCGCCAGGTTGACGAAGACCAGCACGGTCAGCGCCAGCATCACCTTCCACGGCCGGTTGTGCAGCAGGTCGGACAGGTCCTGCAGCACGCCAGCGCTCTGTTCCTTGGCCGGGACGATGCGCTCGCGGGTGGTGGCGAAGGTGATCAGGAAGAACAGCGTGCCCACCACCGCGAACACCGTCATCAGGCGCTCGAAGCCGCGCACGTTGTCGCCGTCGCCCAGGATCAGCACCAGCGGTAGCAGCAGCACCTGGATGATGAACTGCGCGATCATCACCGCCACGAAGCGGTAGGCCGACAGGCTGTTGCGCTGGGCCATATTGCCGGTCAGCACGCCGCTGAGCGCGGAGTACGGCAGGTTGTTGGCCGCGTACACCAGCATCAGCAGGCCATAGGTGGTCAACGCGTAGACGACCTTGCCGCGCGCGCCCAGCTCCGGCGTGCTGAAGGCCAGCAGCGACAGCACGCCGAACGGGATCGCCGTCCACAGGATCCAGGGTCGGAACTTGCCCCAGCGGGTGGCCGTGCGATCGGCGGCGATGCCGATCAGCGGGGTGAACACGAACGCGCCGAGCAGGCCGATCACGAAGATGATCGTCGCCGCCGTGGCGGCCGGCAATCGGTACACGTCGGTGTAGAAGAACGCCAGGTAGGTGATCAGGGTCTGGAAGATCAGGTTCGCTGCCAGGTCGCCCAGGCTGTAGCCCAGCTTCTCCCGCACCGACAGCACGTGCACGGCGGTCTCCGCACTGCGGGGCTCAGTCACGGCGCGCCTCCACGGTGAAGCGCGCACGCACGCGGGCATCGGCGCTTGAACCGCCGATCCGTACTTCGTAGCTTCCTGCCGGCACGACGTAGGTGCCGCGCGCCTCGTCGTACTGGCGCAGCGCCTGCTGCGCGTCCAGTTCGAACGTCAGGGTCCGGCGTTCGCCCGGGGCCAGGCGCACGCGCTGGAAGCCGCGCAGTGCCTGCTGCGCATCGCCGGGCGCGGCCGCCAGCCGCCGCACGTACAGCTGCGCGACTTCGTCGCCGGCGCGCTTGCCGGTATTGGCCACCTCCACCTGCACCTTGAGGCGTCCGTCGTCGGCGATGCGCGGCGCATCCACGCGCAGCTTGCCGTAGTCGAAGCGCGTATACGACAGCCCGTAGCCGAACGGATACAGCGGCGTGCCGCGGAAGTAGCGGTAGGTGCGGCCTTCCATCGCGTAGTCGTCGAACGCGGGCAGCGCCTGGTCCGCCCGGTAGAACGTCACCGGCAGGCGGCCGGCGGGGTTGACCTCGCCGAACAGCGCCTGGCCCACCGCGGTGCCGCCGCGCTGCCCGGGATACCAGCTCATCAGGATCGCCGACAGATGCGCCTGCGCCCACTCCACCGCCAGCGCCGAGCCGCCGGTCAGCACCATCACCACCGGCTTGCCGGTGGCGTGCAGCGCTTCCAGCAAGGCGCGCTGCGGCGCGGGCAGGCGCAGGTCGGTGCGGTCGCCGCCGGCGAAGCCCGGGTAGTCCACCTTCATCTCTTCGCCCTCGACATCGCCGGTCAGCCCGCCGACGAACACCACCACGTCCGCGTTGCGCGCGGCATCGAGCGCCTCGTCGAACGGCGGCTTCGCCCCGGGCATGCGCCAGCCCAGGCGCACGCTCGCGTCGCGCTCGGCGTCGTAGTACTCCAGCTTCACCGCATAGGCGCGGCCCGCCTGCAGCTCCAGGTCCACGCCGTCGGCGCGCATGCGGTCGCTGTCGGTCCAGTGATCCAGCACCAGCTTGCCGTCGACATAGAGGCGGAAGCCGTCGTCGGCCGCCGCCTCGATCCGGTAGCGGCCCGAAACCGGCGGCAGCAGCTGACCGCTCCAGCGAATGCTGAAATGATCGTTGGGAATGCCCTGCCCCGGCCCCGCTTCGCCGCGGGCCAGCAGGTTGTCGGTCGGCGAGCCGCGGTCCCAGCGGAAGCCGATCTGCGCGTCGGTGCGCACCAGCGCCGGCGTCCCCGACAGATCGGGCGTGCGGAAATACTCGCCGCGCAGGCCGCGTTCCGGCGAGTCCGCCGAGGGCCGAAGATAGGCTGCTTCGATCAGTGGCGTGGCGCTCGGATCGTCGCGCCCTTCGACCAGATCCACACCGCGCGCATAGCGCACCTCGATGCCCTTGGCCGCGTCGCGGATGCCCTGCAGGATCGTCACCGGCGCCGCCGGCGTGCCGAAGTAGTTGCCGAGCAGGGCCATGGTGTCGTCGGCGGTCGGGCCGACCACGGCGATGCGCTTGAGCGTGCGCGACAGCGGCAGCACGCCATCGTTCTTCAGCAGCACCAGCGATTCCTGTGCGGCCTGTAGCGCCAGCGCATCGTGCGCGGGCGCCTGGTTCACCGACGCCGGAATCCGCGCCCAGCGCACGCGCTCGGGCGGATCGAACATGCCCAGCCGCATGCGCGCGGCGAACAGGCGCGTCACCGCATCGTCGATCTCCGCTTCGCCGATCAGCCCCTGGCGTACCGCGGCCGGCAGCGTGGCGTACTCCTGGCCGCACTCCAGTTCGGTGCCGTTCCTGACTGCCAGCGCCGCGGCGGCCTCGCGACTGGGCGCCAGATGGTGATGCTTCCAGATATCGACGATGGCCCAGCAGTCCGACACCACGTAGCCGGTGAAGCCCCAGTCGCGGCGCAACACGTCGCGCAACAGGAACTGGCTGGCGCTGGCGGACTCGCCGTACACCCGGTTGTAGGCGCCCATCACCGCGTCCACCTTGCCCTCCTTCACCAGCGCCTCGAACGCGGGCAGGTAGGTGTCGTAGAGGTCGCGCTTGCTCGGGCGCGCATCGAAGTGGTGGCGGTCGGCCTCCGGGCCGCTGTGCACGGCGAAATGCTTGGCGGTGGCGTCGAGCTTGCGGTACACCGGGTCGTCGCCCTGCAATCCCCGCACGAAGGCCACGCCCATGCGCGCGGTGAGGTAGGGATCCTCGCCGTAGGTTTCCTGGCCGCGGCCCCAGCGCGGGTCGCGGAAGATGTTGATGTTCGGCGACCAGAAGGTCAGCCCCTGGTAACGGCCATGCGCGCCCTCGCGCAGGAACTGGTGGTGCTTGGCGCGCGCCTCGTCGCTGATGGTGGTGGCCACCTGCCCCATCAACGGCACGTCGAAGGTGGCGGCCAGCCCGATGGCCTGCGGAAACACCGTGGCCTGCCCGGCCCGCGCCACGCCGTGCAGCGCCTCGTTCCACCAGTCGTAGGCCGGCACGCCCAGGCGCTCGATCGCCGGCGCGGCGTTCTGCATCTGCCCCGCTTTCTCCTCCAGGGTCATCTGCGCGACCAGCGCCGCCGCCCGGGCTTCGAAGCTGGCCGAGGTGTCCTGCCACGGCTTGGCGTCTTCGGCGTGGCCGGCGCAGGCCAGTGTGGCAGCGACGCACAGGGCCAGCGTGCGGAACAGGCGGCCACGAACACCGCTGCGAAAGGAAGACCTGCGCGTCATCATCGTTTGCTCCTGGAGGCACGCTCGTCGCGCGCGAAAGGACCGAGCAGGGCGCCCACGAAGCCGCCAGCACGATCCGTACTCAACACGGTTCCGTCGACGTCGTCGGCGAGGCTCTGCCAACCCTGCCCCGTGCCGGCGTCGAACGCGAACGCATACGTGCCGGCGTCGCCGGCGATCTTCAGACGCAGCGACGTGGACGCGTCCACTTCGCGGCTGGCAACGGTCCTGGTCGCACCCTTGCCCGCGCGCGCTTCGAGGAACACCACCACGCGATCGCGGCCCACGCGGCGTACGCCAAGGAAGTACCACCAGTCCTCGTTCTGGAACGCCGCCAGCCCGGCCGCCACGCCCGCTTCGGGGCGCGTCATTGCGGTGCTGGCCTCGAACCGCAAATGCTGCTGGCGGCGCCCCAGGAACGCGGGGTTGCGCAAGGTATCCAGGTTCTCCGGCAGCGGATGCACGGCCAGACTTCCCGGACGCGTGCGCAGGTCCGCCCAGTCCTGCCTGGGCACACGCACGCGCAACCAGCCGCGGCCGAGCGTCGGCGCATCGAACTCATCGCGCTCGACAAAGTTGCCGGTGGACGGCGCCTGCGACGCCTCGCCCTGCATCCACGACGGCGCCTTGACCGCATAGGGAATGGCCTGCCCGGCCGGCAGAATCACCGGCCAGCCGTCGCGCCACTGCACCGGCAGCAGGTAGGTCTCGCGCCCGGTGTTGTAGTGGCGCACGTCGTAGGTGCGGCTGGCCAGGAACACCGCCCACCAGGAACCGTCCGGCCCTTCCACAATATCCGCATGCCCGGCGTTGGCGATCGGCAGCGATCGGTCGTCGGGCAGGTCGCGCTGGGTGAGGATCGGATTGCCCGCATACGGCTGGTAAGGCCCCCACACGTCGCGGCTGCGCAGCACCACCTGCGAATGCTGCGGTCCGGTGCCGCCCTCGGCATCGGAGAGGTAGTACCAGCCGTCGCGTCGATACAGATGCGGCCCCTCGATCCAGATCGGATTCTTTGCCGGCTCGACGCCGCCGTCGATCAGCACCTTGCGCGGCCCCACCGGGGTGAAGGTCGCCAGGTCGAGTTGCTGCATCCAGATCGCGCGGTGGCCGTCGTAGCGCGGCGCGCCGGGCGGCACGTCGTTGTTGAGCAGGTAGACGCGGCCGTCGGCGTCGAAGAACAGCGACGGATCGATGCCGTCGATGCCCGGCAGCCAGTGCGGATCCGACCAGGGGCCAGCGGGATCGCGCGCGGTGGCGATGAAGTTGCCGCCGCTGTCCACGGCGGTGGTGACCACGTAGAACTCGCCGTCGTGATAGGAAATGGCCGGCGCGAAGATGCCGCGCGACACGCTCAGGCCATCGAAGTCGACTTGCGTCGGCCGGTCGATCACGTTGCCGATCTGTTTCCAGTGCACCAGATCCACGCTCTCGAACACCGGGATGCCCGGGAAGTAGGTGAAGCTGGAATTGACCAGATAGAACCGCCCGTTTGCGCGCACGATGCTCGGGTCGGCGTGGAAGCCGGCCAGGATCGGGTTGCGGTAATGCCCGGCCGGCAACGGCGCCTCGAAGGCTGCGTCGCTCCCGGCGTAGTCGAACCAGTCGAAATAGACCGGCGGTGCGGGCGCGGCCAACAGCGGCTGCAGCGCAGCGGACAACAGCAGGACGGCCGTGGCGAGCAACGGGCGCATCAGTGAACTCCTTCGGACAGTGCGAGTTCGAATGGTCCTGCCGGCGCACCGGAACGGTCGCGCAGCGTGCAGATCGGGCCATCGGCCCAGCAGTAGCGCACGCGCGCAGCGGCGGCTACCTGGGGACTGCGCAGGACGACGGTGCGCCCGTCCAGCGCCGCGTCGGAATACGTGCAGTGCTGCGCCTGGGCATCGCAGAGTTCGAAGCCGATGGGGCCGCTTGCCCCGGTCGTGACCAGGCTGCCGTCGACGTCGTCGAACACGATGCGCACTCCGCCCTGCGTGCGCGTTGCCGTGCGGGGGATCGGGCCGGACGGCGCCAGCGCGCGTTCGCCGTAGACCACGTGGCGCGCCGCCCGCGCCAGGCGCCGTCCCAGTTCCTGCTTGTTCGGCGGATGGATGTCGTAGGCATCGCCAATGTCGATGGCCACCGCGAGGCCGCTGTACGGGTCTTCCGCGGCCACACGGCGCTGCGCCTCGCGCACCTGCGCCCAGCCACTCTCGACCGGGGCCTGCGGCGGCAGGCCGTAGCCGGCGAGCTGCACCACCAGCAGCGGCATCTTTGCGCCGAACTGCCGGCGCCAGTCGTCGCGCAAGCCGCGCAGCCGCGTCGCGTAGGCGGCGCCGTCGCCGGTGTTGGATTCGCCCTGGTACCACAGCATGCCGCGCAGCCCGTAACGCCCCAGCGGCGCGATCATGCCGTTGTACAGCGTAGACATACCGGAGGCCGCATGCCACGGCGCCAGCGGCGGTGACTGCGGATCGGGCGCGACCCGGTACTGCCAATGCCGATCCAGGACGATGCGCGTGCCATCGGCCAATTCGACGGCATGCGCACTGGCGGGGCCTGCCAGTCCGCCCTCGCCGTAGGTATCCAGCACGTTGACGACCACCGTGTTGCTGCCCGCCTTCAACAGGCCGGGCGCAAGCGCATACCGGCGTGGATCGCTCGGCGCGTTCTGGCTGCCCACGGCCACGCCGTTGACCCAGGTCATGTCGGTCTCGTCGACCGGCCCCAGCACCAGCCGTGCGCCCTGCGCCGCCTGCGCGGCGGTCAGGGTGATCTGCGTGCGGTACCAGACCATGCCGTTGTAGTCAGCGAGCGCGGGCACGCCCCAGCGCTCCCATGCGCCGAGTGCCGCCGGCGGGTCCTGCCACCCGGTGCGGTCCGCACCGGGCTGCCATGGCGTATCGCCCGGCGTGGCACCGGCGCGCGTGGTCCACCACTGCTGCCAGTGCCGACCCCAGCGTGCGCTCGCGGCGACGGGGTCGGTGGCGTACAGCGCCAGCACGTCCAGCGCCTCGTCCATGCCGCCCTGCGCACGCAGCGCCTCGGCGCTGGTCCAGGCCTCGATCCGCGCACCGCCCCAGGCCGCCTGGATCAGCCCCATCGGCACCTTGACCGTCTTCTGCAGCTCCCGCGCGAAGTAGAAGCACGCGGCCGAAAACTCCCGCACTGTGTCCAGCGTCGCGGGTTGCCATGCGACCGCAGCAGGGAACGCATCCTGCGGCGCGACCGCCGCGGCCTTGGGCACGGTGAACAGACGGATACTGGGCTCGGCGGCCGCGGCCAGTTCGCGGCTCGCATCCAGCGCGCGCCACACCGGCAGCTCCATGTTCGACTGCCCGGAACACAGCCACACATCGCCCACCAGCACATCGCGCACGACCTGGCGCGCCTGTCCCGCGCGCACCGTCATGTCGTAAGGACCGCCCGCGGCGACCGGCTTGAACGTGGCATGCCAGCGGCCGCCGGCATCGGCACGTGCGCTGACCGACTGGCGGGCGAAGGTCACCGACACCGTGGCACCCGGCGCGGCGTTCCCCCACACCGGCATCGGCCGGTCGCGCTGCAGCACGGCGTGATCCTGAAACAGCGCATGCAACAGCGGCGGCACCGCGTCTTGCGCCACGCAGGGCGTGGCGCTGCACCCCAAGGCCGCCGCCAGCAACCAGCCCGTCCACGTGGTCGGCTTCATCGTCCATCTCCCGGTGCGGAGGGAAACTGCAGGGCCTGGTACCAGGCCAACGGGTGCGGTGGCGCGGCTTCGCCCGCGGGCAACGGCCGTCCGCTGACCGACTGGAAGTACGCCACGCTGGCATCGCGCCACCACTGCGCTTCGCGCAACTGGATGCGCAGGAACGCCGCCACCTGCGCGTGCCGCTCGGCATCCACCTTGCCGCGCAGTCCATCCCAGGTGGCCTGCATGGCCTGCACCTGACGCACGCCTTGCGTATAGCGGCCGACCAGTTCGTCCCACAACGGCCGTCCGGAGGCCATGCGGTGGTCCCACGGCACGTGGTGGAACCACAGCAGCAGCGACTCGGGTACCCGCGCCGGATCGCCATATACGGCCGCCACGTCCGGCGCGTACTGGCTCACCGCATTGCTGCCATGCGCAGTGCGGTCGAAGCCGATGCCAGCGCGGTCGGCGCGGTGGTAATACACTGCGGTCCAGTCCGCGCGCGGGCCGCCGTCCACCCAGGGGCCGGGGCCGTAGTGGTGGCCGCGTGCCATCAGGTGGTGCAGGCCCAGCGGGGTCATGTAGTTCACCGCCGCCTCGCGCGAGCCCATCATCATCCCCACGATCGGCTGCACCACCTCGGGCGCCGGCGAGAACGTCATCGCCGCCCAGTCCTCGGCGATAGCGCGGGCGGATTGGCGCGGATTCCAGGCGAGACGGCCGAAGGCGTACCAGTTGGCCTGGTCGAAGTGCGAGCCGCTCCAGGTGCGGTCGTTGCCGATGTTGGCGACGCCGGCGATGCCGGT
Organism: Xanthomonas sp. LF06-19; assembly: GCF_034105425.1. NCBI lineage: Bacteria > Pseudomonadati > Pseudomonadota > Gammaproteobacteria > Lysobacterales > Lysobacteraceae > Xanthomonas > Xanthomonas sp. LF06-19. Next base: position 9,961 of record NZ_JAXGGH010000014.1, read on the forward strand.
CAGGGCATGGCCCTCCGATGTGCCATCCACCACGTCCGCCACCGTGGATCCCGCGCCGCGGGCATGGGTGTCGGATTGCAGCACGTCCTCGTACAGCGGCCCCAGGTACACCAGGTGCGTGGCGAAGCCGAGATACTCCTTGGTGATCTGCACTTCCAGCATCAGCGGCGTGCGCGGCATGGCGCCGAACAGCGGATGGAAGGGCTCGCGCGGCTGGAAATCGATGGGCCCGTTCTTGACCTGCACGATCACGTTCGGGCGGAAGGCGCCGTCGAGGCCAACGAACTCGGTGTAGGCCTGCATGGCGCGGTCCACCGGCACGTCGTGGGCGTAGACGAAGGCCCGCCACATCACCACGCCGCCGTGCGGCGCCAGCGCATCGGCCAGCAGGTTGGCGCCGTCGGCGTGCGAACGGCCATAGTCCTGCGGGCCCGGCTGACCTTCCGAATTGGCCTTGACCAGGAAGCCGCCGAAATCCGGAATGCGCGCATAGATCTCGTCGGCCTTGTCGCGCCACCAGCGCTGCACGGCCGGGTCGCGCGGATCGGCGGTGTTCAATCCCCCCAGTTCGATGGGGGCGCTGAAGCGTGCGCTCAGGTAGACGCGGATGCCGTAGGGCCGGAACACGTCCGCCAGCGCCGCCGCCTTGTCGAGGTAGGCCGGCGCCAGGCTCTGCGCATTGGCGTTGACATTGTTGAGCACGGTGCCGTTGATGCCGATCGAGGCATTGGTGCGCGCGTAGTCGGTGTAACGCGGGTCGCGCCATTCCGGCAGGCTCTGCCAGTCCCACAGCGAGCGGCCCGCATAGCCGCGCTCGACGTGGCCGTCCAGGTCGTCCCAATGGTCGAGCACGCGCAGCCGGATCCGTGGCGACTCGCGCACCGCGAGCGCTTCGAGCGACGCGCCGGTCTGCAGCAGGCGCAGCAGATGGAACACGCCATACAGCACACCGATGTCCCGGCGTCCTGCCACCAGCACCACCGCGTGCCCGTCGATGCGGGTGCGCTTGAGCAGGTAGCCCTCCTCGCCCAGCGACGCGATCTCCTCGCGGAACGGCGCAAGCGCTGGCGACGACTGCGGCGTGCCCAGCACCACAGCATGACCGCCGCTTGCGGCCGCACGCGCCGCCGGGGCGCGCCCCAGCAGGCCGGTGAGGCCACGCACCAGCTCGTCGCGCGCCACCCGCTGCATCGGCGTCCGCGCCGGCGCCACCACCTCGTCCAGGCGGGCGGCGCCATCCGCACGTGCGGCGCCTTGCGAGGGCAGGTAACGCATCCATAGCGCAGCGCCATCCTCCGCGCGCAGGCTGCCCGCGCAGACCATCAGCACCATGGCAGCGCATGCCATCCACTGACACCGCATGACATGCGGACGGCAGCCAAGCGCCGCCAGCAAACCTTGTAAGCTGACGGCGTACCCGCGGCGCGGCAGCGTCAGGAACAACAAAGGGAACGCGTTTTGGACAAGCCGAAGAAAGCGGTCCGCCGCAAGACCAGCGGGGTGACGATCGACGAGGTGGCGGCCTTGGCCGGGGTTTCGCCGATGACCGTGTCGCGCGCGATCAACCAGGGCAAGGTGCGCGATGCCACCCGCGAGCGCGTGATGCGCGCGGTGCGCGAACTGGGTTACACGCCCAACCTGGCCGCCAGTTCGCTGGCCGCCGCGCAGCACACACGCATCGCCCTGATCTACACCAATCCCAGCGGCGCCTACCTGCGCGAGCTGCTGGTCGGCCTGCTGCGCGTCGCCTCCAACGCCGCCATCCAGTTGGTCATCCACTACTGGGAAGACCTGGACCCCGATGCCGAGCGCAAGGCCGCGCGCGCCCTGGGCGGGCGCGTGGATGGCGTGATCCTGCCGCCGCCGTTGTGCGAATCGCAGGCGGCGGTGAGCGAACTGGTGAAGGCCGGCATCCCGGTGATCGCGATCGCCGCCGGGCGCCTCAGCGACGCGATCTCCTGCGTGCGCATCGACGACTTCCATGCCGGCAAGGAGATGGCCGAACACCTGATCCAGCACGGCCACCGGCGCATCGGCTTCATCCGCGGGCGCCAGGACCTCAGCGCCAGTGCGCGGCGCTACGAGGGCTTCGTCACCGCGCTGCAGGAGGCCGGGCTGAAGGTCGAACCCGGCCTGGTCCAGCAGGGCGACTACACCTACCGCTCGGGGTTGGCCGCCGCCGAAAAGCTGCTGTCGCAGCGGCGGCCGCCGACCGCGATCTTCGCCAGCAACGACGACATGGGCGCGGCGGCGATCTCCGTGGCGCACCGGCGCGGCCTGGAAGTGCCGCGCGACCTGTCGGTGGTCGGCTTCGACGACACCTCGGCCGCCACCACCGTGTGGCCGGAGCTCACCACCATCCACCAACCGATCGCCTCGATGGCCGATGCCGCCATCGACATCCTGCTGCGCAGCATCCGCCGCAAGCGCGACGACACACGCATGTCCAGCGACCACGTGGTCCCGCACCGGCTGGTGCTGCGCGGTTCGGTCGCCGGCCCACCCAAGGGGCGCTGACGCAGCACGCAGGCTCACGCACTCGGGCATGCGACAGTGCTCTCCGCTTCGTTCAATGCGCCGAGCGCGACCCGCGACACCGACAGCGTCATCGCGCCCGCCGTGGTCAATGCCCACGGACGATCCAGCTTGCTCAGATCCGCGCCGGCTGCCGCCAGGCACTTGAGCGGCACGCCCACGCGCTTCCACTGGCCGACCGGCAGGGCTGTCAGCGTCGGCCCGATCGCCACCCGCGCGGCGCAGCCGCTGCCGCAGCCGACCGCCAGCCACGCCTCGCCTTGCGGGGCGGCGTCCACGCGCAGCGTGGTCACCAGCATCAGGTCGCCGTTGCTCTCGCGCTGCAGGTCCAGCGGCGTATGCGACTGCAGCGCGACCACCGCCTCGCGTCCACCCGACCAGGCGAGGCGGCGGCCATCCTCCTGCGCCAGGTGGTCCACGCCGGTGACCTTGAGCAGCGCGCCATCGAGCGATTCCGGCACGCGGGTGACGGTCACGCCCTGTCCATTGGCCCCTTCCAGGCGCAAGGCCATGCCCGGGCCGGCCGCGCCGCGGGCGAAGAACACGCCGGCCGCAGCTTCGTTGCCGGTGAGGCCGGAGACTTCCGGCAACCTGGCCAGGTTGCCATTGTCGGCATAGCGCAGGCCGTAGCCGAAGGCGAACAGTGGGTCGTAGCCCTTCTGCCCCACGTTGTTGGCGTATTGCGTGGCCGTGCGCGGCCAACTGAAACTCAACTTGCCCTTGAAGTCGTGCTGCACGCCGCCCTGCGCGGTGCGCAGCAACACGTCGGCGATACCCGCGCCTTCCGAGCCGGGCAGCCACGCCGCCACGAAGGCATCGGCCGCGTTGAGTTCGCGGTTGACCCACAGCGGTCGCCCGCTGAGAAACACCGCGACCACAGGAATGCCGTCGGCCTTGAGCCGCTTGATCAGCGCCAGGTCGGTGTCGTCGCCCGGCTTGTAGGCCAGGGTCGGCCGATCGCCCTGGAACTCCGCGTAGGGATTCTCGCCGAACACCACCACCGCGACGTCCGGCCTGGTCGTGTACGTGCCGTCGACCGCCAGCACGGCCTCGCCGCCTGCGGCCTTGGCCTGCTGCGCGAAACCTTCGTAGATGGTGTCCGCATTCGGGAAGTCCTTGCGGGTGGTGCCGGTGCCCTGCCAGTTCAGCGTCCAGCCGCCGGCCTGCTTGCCGACGTCATTGGCGCCGTCGCCGGCCACCAGGATGCGCTGCTTCGGCGACAGCGGCAGCAGACCGCCCTGGTTCTTCAACAGCACCAGCGACTCGCGTACCGCCTGCCGTGCCACCGCGCGATGCGCCGGCGCGCCGATCAGCGCGAACTGCCCACCGACCGCGCGCGCCGACGGCTTGCCCGCCTCGAACAGACCCAGCCGCATCTTGACCCGCAGGATCCGGCGTACCGCATCGTCCAGGCGCTGTTGCGAGATGGTGCCGTTCTTCGCCGCCGCCAGCGCGGTGGTGTAGAAGCCCTTCCAACTGTCCGAGGCCATGGCCATGTCCAGGCCGGCGTTGATGGTGGCCGGGCAGTCGGTGGGCGTGCAGCCCTTGACCTGTCCGTGACCGTTCCAGTCGCCGACCACGAAGCCGCCGAAGTGCATGCGCCCCTTCAGCGCGTCGGTCAGGTAGGTCTTGTGACCGTGCATCTTTTCGCCGTTGACGCTGTTGAACGAGGCCATCGCGGTCTGCGCGCCGGCGGCGATGGCCGGCGGATAGCCCGCGGCGTGGATGCGGACCAGCTCGGCTTCGCCGATTTTGGTGTCGCCCTGGTCGCGGCCGTCGGTGGTGCCGCCATCACCCAGGAAATGCTTGACCGAGGCGATCACATGGCGGCCATCGAGGAAGTCCGGCGTACCCACCTTGCCCTGCAGCCCCTCGACCATCGCACCGGCGTAGCTGGCCACCACCTCGGGCGATTCCGAATAGCCCTCGTAGGTGCGTCCCCAGCGGTCGTCCTGCGGCACCGCCACGGTCGGCGCGAAGGTCCACTCCATGCCGGTGGCGCGGGTTTCCAGCGCGGTGATTTCGCCGATCCGGCGCAGCAGCGCCGGGTTGCGGGTCGCGCCCAGGCCGATGTTGTGCGGGAACAGCGTGGCGCCGACGATGTTGCTCTGCCCGTGCACGGCATCGATGCCGAACAGCACCGGAATCGCCTTGCCGCCATGCGAGGTGTCCATCGACGCCGCATAGAACGCATCGGCCAGCGCCAGCCATTCGGCCGGCGCGGCGTCGTAGCGGCCGCCGGGATCGGAATTGCCGCCGGCCAGTATCGACCCCAGGCGATATTTGCGTACGTCCTCCGGGGTGAGGCTGCCGATATCGCCCTGCACCAGTTGGCCGACCTTCTCCTCCACCGTCATGGTGGCGATCAGCGCGGTAAGGCGCTGTTCCAGCGCGGGATCCTCGGGCAGCGGCCAGGTCACGCTGGGCCAGGGGCTGGCCTCCGCGCGGGCGGGCGCCGCGGCCTGGACGTCGCCCTTGCACACGGCAAGCGCGAGCAGCAGTGCGGCCAGCAACGCGCCGGTGTGGCGTGTGGAACGGGTATCGGTCACGGCGCTCTCCTTGCCGCTGCGCTCAGCGCAGCAGGTACTGGTTGATCAGGTTCTCGTAGCGCTCCTGGCGGCCGCTGATCTGCCGCGGCTCGCCGCCCTTCACGCCCAATGCCGCCAGCTCGGCGAGGCCGAGCGCACCGCGCGCGAACTGCTCGCCGGCGCCACTGTCGAAGCTGGCATAGCGCTCCCGGCGCCACTGCTCCCAGGGCGAGTCGGTGAGCAGCGCGTGGGCCACTTCCAGCCCGCGGGCGAAGGCATCCATGCCGCCGATGTGGGCAATGAACAGATCCTCGAGTTCGGTGGACTCGCGGCGCACCTTGGCGTCGAAGTTCAGGCCGCCCTCCAGGCCGCCCTGGCGCAGCACCACCAGCATGGCGCCGACCGTGTCGTACAGATCGGTCGGAAACTGGTCGGTATCCCAGCCGTTCTGCGCGTTGCCGCGGTTGGCGTCGATGCTGCCCAGCAGGCCGTGGTCGGAAGCGACCTGCAGGTCGTGTTCGAAGGTGTGGCCGGACAGCGTGGCGTGGTTGGCCTCGATGTTGAGCTTGAAGTCCTTGTCCAGGCCGTGCGCCTTCAGAAAGCCCGCCACCGTCGCGCTGTCGAAGTCGTACTGGTGCTTCATCGGCTCCATCGGCTTGGGCTCGATCAGGAAGTTGCCTTTCAGGCCGATGCTGCGGCCGTAGTCGCGCGCCATGGTCAGGAAGCGCGCGAAGTGCTCCAGTTCGCGTTTCATCTGCGTGTTGACCAGCGAGGCATAGCCTTCGCGGCCGCCCCAGAACACGTAATGCTCGCCGCCCAGTTCCACCGTCGCTTCCAGCGCCGCCTTCACCTGCACGGCGGCGCGCGCCACCACGGCGAAATCGGGATTGGTCGCGGCACCGTTCATGTAGCGCGGATGCGAGAACAGATTCGCCGTGCCCCACAGCAGCTTCATGCCGGTCGCGTCCTGGCGCGCCTTGGCCAGGCCCACCATGTGCTTGAGGTTCTTCTCGTACTGCGCGGCATCGTCGGCATCCGGCGCCAGGTCGATGTCGTGGAAGCACCAGTACGGAACGCCGAGCTTGGTGAAGAACTCGAACGCCGCATCCACTTTCGCCTCGGCGCTGGCCAGCGGCGCACCGACCTCCCAGGGGAAGTGGCGCGTGCCCGGGCCGAACGGATCCTGCCCGGCGTTGCAGAAGGTGTGCCAGTAGCAGACCGCGAAGCGCAGATGGTCCTGCATGGTCTTGCCGCCGACGACCTTGTTCGCGTCGTAGACCTTGAAGGCCAGCGGGTTGTCCGAGCCGCGGCCTTCGAAGGGGATGCGGCCGATGCCGGGGAAGTATTCCTTGGCGCCGATAAAGGGCTGGGTGTGCATGGTGCGGGTTCCTGTCGTGGTGGGAGGGAGTGCGAAACGGAGGATCAACCGCGGAACAGCGGCATGACGGCATCGAGATGGCGCAGGAAGCGCGCATAGGCCGCGGCATAGGCCTGGGTGCGCGCCGGATCCGGGCGGGCAGACAGCTGCGGATCGACCGCCACATGCTGTCGCGCGATGTCGGCGATGGAAGCGGCATCGCCGCGTGCCAGGCCCACGGCCCACAGCGCCTGCAAGGCCGCACCGAACGCCGCGCCTTCCGGCTGCGCGGGCACGTCCACCGGCAGGCCGAACACATCGGCCACCAGTTGCCGCCACGCGCCGCTGTTGCTGCCGCCGCCGGTCAGCACGATGCGTTCGAACTGCATGCCGGCACGCACGAAGGCGTCGAAGCCGTACTTCAGGCTATACGTCGCCCCTTCCATCGCCGCGCGATAGAGGTGGGCCGGAGTCATGTTGGCCGTGTCCAGGCCCGCCAGCAGGCCCTTGCCCAACGGCAGGTCCGGCGTGCGCTCGCCATTGAGGAACGGCAGCATCACCAGGCCGTCGGCACCGGGCGCGGTGGCGTGCAGATGCGCATCGCCGTCGCGGGTGCTGAAGCCGAACGCGGCGGCGACCTGCTCGGTCGCCACGGTGCAGTTCATGGTGCAGATCAGCGGCAACCAGCCGCCGGTGGAGGAGCAGAACGCGGCCCACGCGCCGTCCGGGTCGACCACCGGCGTGTCGGAGTAGGCGAACAGGGTGCCGGAGGTGCCCAGACTCATCGCCAGGCGGCCGGGCACGACGCAGCCGGTGCCGATGGCCGCCATCATGTTGTCGCCGCCGCCGACGGCGACCTTCAGCGTCGCCGGCACACCGAGCAAGTTGGCCGCGGCCGGGTCGATGTCGAACAGGGCATCGGTTGCGGCCAGGCGCGGCAGGCAGTCCGCCAGGTCGCGCTGCGGATCGGTGGCGCGCAGCAACTCGGTCGACCAGGTGCGCGTGCGCACGTCCAGCCAGCCCGTGCCCGACGCATCGCCGTATTCGCAGAAGCGCTGGCCGGTCAGCACGAAGTTGAGGTAGTCGTGCGGCAGCAGAATGGTGGCGAGGCGCGCGTAGGCGTCGGGCCGGTGCGTCTTGGTCCACGGCAGCTTGGAGGCGGTGTAACCGGTGAGGATCGGATTACCCGCCAGTGCGATGGTGCGCGCCGCGCCGCCGAGCGCGTCCATGATCTGCACGCACTCGGCCGAGGTGCTGGTGTCGCACCACAGCTTGGCCGGTGCCAGCACCTCGCCTGCCGCATCGACCGGCACGAAGCCATGCTGCTGGCCCGAGACCGCCAGCGCGCAGAGGCGCGAGCGCAGCGCAGGATCGATGGCCTGGAAGCAGGCCTGCAGGGCCGCGACCCAGTCGGCCGGATGTTGTTCACGGCTGCCATCGGCGGCGGAATGCAACTCCAGCGGCGCGCTGCTGCTGGCCACGACGCTGCGCCCGACCGGGTCGTAGACCACGACCTTCAGGCTCTGCGTTCCCGCATCGATTCCGGCTACCAGTTCCCTTTCTTCCACGTCGTACCGCCTTTTCGTTAGCGCTATCATTTTTGGACGACAGCGTGTGTGCCGTTACGCCAGGGATACGCTCCGCTGCCAGACGTCCGGGGTCGCCTTGCAGTAGCGTTCGATGAACTCCGCCTGCGACGGCATCGCCGCGCTGGCCTGCTGCAGCGGCTGCCGGATCCGCGTCAGCAGCGTGCGCAGATCCGCATCGCCGATGGCGGCGGCCAGCGGATGCGGCGGTCCCGGCTGGATGCCCTGCCCCAGCAACACGCTGGTCCAGGAGTCCACGCGGAACAGTTCGCCCGGGTCCTGCCAGGCGTGCGCCCGCTCGCGCCAGGCGCGCAGCCGAATCGCCAGCGACTCGGGCAGCGCCATCTCGCGGCACGCTTTCCACATCGGCTCGTCGCGCTGGGTGGCGTGGTAGTGCAGGATGATGAAATCGCGTACGTGTTCCATCTCCTGGCGGCTGACCGTGTTGTACAGCTCCACAAGCGCCGGGCTGATGCCGTCGTGAGGAAACAACTGGATCAAGCGCACCACCGCGCTGATGGTCAGGTGGATGCTGGTCGATTCCAGCGGCTCGATGAAGCCGCTGGCCAGGCCCAGCGCCACCACGTTCCTGTTCCACGCCTGCAACCTGCGCCCGCTGCGGAACGGCACCAGCCACGGGTCGCGCAGCGGCGGGCCGTCGACGTCGCGCAGCAGCTTGGCGTGCGCCTCGTCGTCGGACAGGTGCCGGCTGGAGAACACCAGCCCGCACCCGACCCGGTGCTGCAGCGCGATATGCCAGCGCCACCCGGCCTCGTGCGCGATGGCACGGGTATACGGCACCGGCGGCGCGACCGCCTCGGTCTGCACCGCGACGGCGCGATCGCTGGGCAACCACTCGCGCCAGTCCTCGTAGCCGGTGTGCAGGGTCTGCTCGGTCAGCAGGCCACGGAAGCCGGTGCAGTCGATGAACAGATCGCCCTCGATGAGCTGCCCATCTTCCAGCAGCAGCGAGGCGACGGAGCCGTCGTGCGCATGCTGCCGCACCTCGCGGATCTGCCCTTCCACCCGGCGCAGGCCATGGCCTTCGGCCTTCTTGCGCAGGAACTTGGCATAGAGCGCGGCATCGAAGTGATAGGCGTAGTTGACCTGCGGCTGGGTCTCCAGCGAGAACCGGTCCGCACGCGAGGCGACGCTTTCCAGGCAGAAGTCGCCCAGGTCCGACGGCATGCCGCGGCGCAGGCTGTCCAGCCAGAAATGATGGAACGGCGTGGCCCAGGTGCCCTGCCCGATGGTGCCGAACGGATGGATGAAGCGATCGCCGGGGCGGCGCCAGTGCTCGAACGAGATCGACAGCTTGAACGTGCCGGCGACGGCGCGCAGGAACTCCTGCTCGTCGATCTGCAGGAAGCGGTGGAAGGTGCGGATCGGCGGCACGGTCGACTCGCCGACGCCCACCGTGCCGATCTGCTCGGACTCCACCAGGGTGATGTCCAGGCGATCGCGGAACTGGTGGGCCAGCGCGCAGCCGGCCAGCCAGCCCGCGGTGCCGCCGCCGGCGATGACGACCTTGCGGATGCGTCCGTCCGTTGTGGTGGCAAGGTTCAAGGTGATGCTCCCATCAGCGATTCAGCCGCGCCAGCAACTGCGCGCGCGCGCGGCGCGCCCGTGCCTCGTCGAATGGCGCCAGTTCGCCCCGCGCGGCCTCGGGCAGGTGCTGGCCTGCACATTCGCCGGGGCCGAACACGTAGTAATCGAAGAGCTTGGCCCAGGCCTGTTTCTCGCGCGCCGGCAGATCGCGCAGCGCCCACATCGCGTGCTGCAGCGCCGTCAGCGGCGAGGGCAGGAAGGCCGGCGCACTGCGCCACCAGTAGTTCACCAGCACGTTGAACGGCGCGAGGCTGCGTACGTGGTGCCACCACATGCTGGGGATGAACAGCGCATCGCCCGGCTCCAGCTCGACGTGCCGCGCGCTGGCCAGCGCATCGCGGAAACGCGGATAACGCGCGAAGTCGGGGCGGTCGACATCCACCACGCTGACCACCTGGCCGCCCGGCGTCGGCTCCAGCGGCCCCGGATACAGGTTGTCGATCTGCTCGGGCGGAAACAGGGTGAAGTGGCGCCGGCCCACCGCACAGCAGGCCAGGTTGTCCGGCGTGTCGAAATGGCAGGACGCCGTGACCCGGTTGCCGATCCAGATGCTCGGCGGCGCATCGATGCCCTGCCCGGCCAGGCCAGCATCGTTGGCCTGCGCGAAACCCGGCAGCGCCCGCGCGATCGGCAGCGACGCGACATAGTAGGTGGGCGGCCGCGGATCCTCGAAGGTCGCGGCGATCGCCTCCAGCACCTGCGTGAGCGGTCCGCGGCGGACCTCGAAATTCAACGCGGTGAACTCGGCGTTGTAGAACGGGCGTCCCTCGATCCCGGGTTCGCCGAAGGAATACGGCACCGGCACGCCCGCATCGAACCCGCGCAGGTAGGCCATTGCGTCCTGCGTGGAACGCAGCCCGGCCTGCACCAGTCCCCAGTCGCGCGCGATGCCGCGTAACACCACCGGCTCCCCGGCCGCCACCAGCGCCTGCAGTGGCAATGCAGTGGGTTGCACGCCTTCCAGTGTCCGCATGGCTGCGCCGTCCGGCACGCTCAGTTCCTGCCTGCCGCGCCGGCGGCATCCTGCAGGCGCAGGCGTCGCTGCTTCTCGGCGATCAGGCGGCGCATGTTGTGCAGCGAGGCCAGCATCAGATACGCGCCTTCCAGATAGCCGGCGCGGTTGAGCGCGGCCAGCGCGACGCCGTCCAGTTGGGCCAGGCGCTCACGGTCGATCGCATGCAGGCCGTTGACGCCCACCCGATGCTGCGCATCGAGCTGCACGTCGAGCGCCACCGGCTGGATCAAGCCGTGTGCATGGAGCGCGGCGAACATGTCCGCACCGAAGGCACTGCCCTCGTGGATGCCGCGCAGCACCGTGGCGATGTGGTCGAGATAGGGCGTGTTGCCGCCCTGCGGCAGGAACACCGGCTCGCCCTGCATCGCCGTCACCCGCGGATGCTCCATGTCCACGTGCAGCACCGCGTCCTGGGTCGGCACGCCATCGATGCGCTGCTCCTGGAAGCCGATCAGGAACGGCCCCTTGGCCGCCGCTCCTGGGAGATAGGAGGCCATCCAGCGCCGGTCCTGCAGGAACAGGTTTTCGTGCTGCTCGAACCCCAGCAACGCAACGGACTGCCACTCCCCCGTCGCTGGATCCTTGCGCAGGAAAATCGGGTATTCCCGCTGCAGCTCCGCGTACTCGCTGGGGTAGGCCGGCACCATGCCCACCGCGTCGCCGAACTCCGGCCCGAAGTCGGTGGCCACGCGCAGGTCGCGATGGGCGATGTTGTTGAGCATCTCGTAACGCGGCATGGTGATGCGTACTCCCCTCTGGAGCCCGGCACGGGGCGCCGCCGCAATCGCAGCGGCGCCCGTGGCGACATGCGAAGAGAACCTCTCCGCCTTGTTCAGAACTTGTAACGCACACCCAGCATATAACGCGGGCTCTGGTCGGCCAGCTTCACGATCATCTTCGAGGTACGCGAGCGCCAGCGCACGTCCTCGCCGGTCAGGTTGATCGCTTCCAGGCCGAACGACCAGTGATCGTTCAACGTGTAGTTCACGCTGAGATCCCACTGCTCGTAGGGTTCCACATAGTACGGATTGCGGCTTGTGCCCTGGTTGGCCAGGATCAGGTACTGGTCGCGCCAGTTCCAGGCCAGGCGCACCGACCAGCCATACTTCTCGTACATCAGCACCGCGTTGGCGGTGTCGCTCAGGCCGGTCAGCGCGAACTGGTCGATGCCCGGGTCGCCACCGTTGTCGTAGCCGACGTCGCCCTTGACGATGGTGTAGTTGGCGAGGATGCCGAACCCGGTGTCGCCGAGGAAGTACTGCCCGCCGAGCTCCCAGCCGTGCAGCTTGGCCTGGTTCTGGTTGATCGGACGGTTGACGTTGAACTCGTACAGCGGATCGTCGGCCTCGCCGTAGAGATCGTAGGCCGCTTCGGTCGCCAGCACCTGCGCGCCGGTGCCGTTGTAGGCGGCCAGGCCGGCCGGGTTGTTGCGCAGCAGGGCCAGCGCGGTGAACAGCGAAGTGTCGTTGGCCGAGCAGGCCGCCGCATTGGCCGGGCCGACCTGGGCGAGGCAGGCACCGCTGGTGAGGAACGCCAGCGCCGACTTCGCGTCCGGACCCGAGGTGGGATCGCGCAGGCCGTACAGATTCTCCTGCACCACGGTGTTGCCGATGAAGTTGTTGACCGACTTGTTCCAGTACGTCACCGACAGGTAGCTCGCATCGGCGAAGTACCACTCCAGCGCCAGGTCGAGGTTGTCGGATTCCAGCGGCTTCAGCGACGGATTCTGCGCCGTGCCGCTGGCACGCGAGGAAGGATCGATCAGCACCGAGCCGAACGGCTGCTGTGCCCCTGGGCCGGCATACAGATTGCCGATCGGCGCGCGCGCGATGCTCTTGCCGAAGGAGACGCGGCCTTTCAGCGTGTCGGTGAGGTCTATGCTGAAATCGAGGTTGGGCAGGATGTAGCTGTACGTGGTCTTCTCGCTGAACGGCTGCTGCTCGTTGGACAGCACCACGCGGAAGTCGTTGTTGGACTGCCACTCGATCGCCTCGGGCGTGGCGATGATCGAGGTCGACACCACGTCGGTGGTTTCGTAGCGCACGCCCAGCCGGGTATTGGTGCGCCGACCGGCCAACTCGCCATCCAGTTCCACCTGGAAATACGCCGAACGGGTCTTCTCCTCCACGAAGTTGTCGGCGGCGCGCTGCGGGCTCACGCCCAGGCCGACGCCGTACTGGCTGGCCGCCCATTCCGCCAGCCGGCCCGCATCGCCGCGCCACGCCGGCCAACTCGTCCCGCTGTAGTCATGGAACAGGCCAATGATGTTGACCGGCTGCATCAGGTTCATCAGGCCGCCGGCGGTATCCCGGTCGACGTTGGCCACGCCCCAGTCGCCCAGGGTGGAATACGCCTCGGCCGCCTGGATGCGGTGGGTGGTCGACTTGTTGGTATCCACGCCGAACTGGAAGCGGCCCTGGTCGAAGCTCCATTCGCCGTCCACACGTGCCTGCTTGATCTGGCTGATCTGGCTCTGCGAATTGACCCGCAGCACCTGCGAACCGATCTCGCCGGGCACGAAGCCCGGGTTGACCACGCCATTGGCCTTGGCCGCGGCAGCGGCGTCGCTCGGATACCAGACCTGGGTGCCGATCGGCAGGCCATTGTTGAAGTTCAGCTCCTGCACCCAGGAGCCGCCGCAGTGCGGCCCGGTGGTGCAGTTGTTGGTGCCGGCGATGCTCATGAACAGCGAGCCGCCACCGGTCAACGGATCGTTGGGACGGCTTTCGTTCTTCGAGTCGTGCGCGTCGAAGCTGAGCTTGAGCCGGTCGGTCACGTTCCACACCGCATTCAGGCCGAGCGAGCCCAGCTTGTACTTCTGCATGCTGCGCTGCTGCTCAAGGCCGAAATCCTTGGTGCCGGCGATTTCGCGGATGTAGGTCGGCACGGCCACCGCGCCGCTGGTATCGAACGTCACATCGGTGTAGTTGCTGTTCTGCAGCCACATGCCCTGCTCGCCACGATTCTCGGTGATCTCGTTGGTCGAGTAGGTGTAGTCCAGGGTCAGGGTCAGGCTGTCGGTGGGTGCGAACTGCAGCACCGCCTGGCCGTTGACGCGCTCGCGTTCGAACTCGGAGAACGCATAGCGCAGGTCGTTCGGCCGGGCATACAGCGCGCCGATCTGCGGCGCATTGACCACGGTCGGATTGCCGGGCATCGAGCCCGTCCACGGCTGCACGTTCCAATAGTTCTCGGTGGCCTGCACCGAGCCGCCCTTGCGCTTCTGGTAGCTCGCGCTCACGCCGACGCCGAAGGTCTTGTCCGGATTGCTGTAGCTGAAGATGCCCGACAGTTCCGGGGTGATGTCGTTGTCGAACGGCTGGCTGCGGTCGGAGACGGCCTTGGCGCCGGCACTGGCGACGATGCCCTGGTGGTCGAACGGGCGCGCGGTCAGGATGTTGATGGTGGCGCCGATGCCGCCGCTGGGCATGTTGGCCTGGCTGGTCTTGTAGACCTCGATGCCATTGATCGCTTCGGCAGCCAGCTGGGCGAAGTTGAAGGCACGGGTGCCGCCGTCGACGCCGCCGATGGCGACCTGGCCGGCAGCGCCGAACGCATCGGCGCCCGGCATCTGCCGCCCGTTGAGCGTCACCATGTTGAACTGCGGGCCGAAGCCGCGCGCGGTGACCTGCGCGCCTTCGCCATCGCGCCGTTCGATGGAGATGCCGGTGATGCGCTGCAGCGACTCGGCCAGGTTGGTATCGGGGAACTTGCCGATGTCTTCGGCACTGATGGCATCCACCACGCCCGCGGCGTCGCGCTTGATGTCCATCGCCTGGCTGAGGCTGTTGCGCAGGCCGGTGACCTGGACCGTGTCCAGCTGCGTCGGGCTGCTCTGAGCCTGTTGCTCTGCCGCCGGCGCGGGCGTCGACGCGTCCTGTGCGAATGCGGGATTGATGACCAGGACGCCACCGACGAAGGTGAACATGGCCCTGGATTTGAACTTCGCCAGCGTGCGGCTCATGGACGAGCCCCCAGGTCTGGGCTACGACGAAACATAGAAGCGCTCATGACTCTCCCCTCTGACATGCGATCGATGGATGTACCGCCCCTCCCCTAAGAGGCACGCACGGGCGATGCCCGTCTTCCACGCCGAACATCGCAGCGCGCTCTGCGTCGCTGCGACTCAAAACTCCGTTTCAGGATTGCCAGACGACGCGCGATAAAGGCTCCCCCCGAGCCCGACTGCCGCTGATTGATAGCGCTATCATCGCGTCACGGCGCAGACTACGCACCCGGGACATCGCTTGTCATCATGCGTCGCAACAAAGGACTGCATTCCTTGAAGAACACCCCCAAAACGACGCGTCGAAGAGGGAACGCCATCACCATCGACGACGTCGCGGCGCATGCGGGTGTCTCGCCGATGACCGTCTCGCGCGTCACCCACGGTCACGCCGGCGTGCGCGAGAGCACGCGCGAGCGGGTGATGCGCAGCGTGCGCGCACTGGACTACCGGCCCAACCCGGCCGCCAGCGCGCTCGCCGCCGCGCAGCACACCTGCATCGCGTTGATCTACACCAACCCCAGCTCCAGCTATCTGCGCGAACTGCTGGTCGGCGCGCTGCGTGGTTCGACCCGCGTGGCGGCGCAACTGGTGATCGCCACGTGGGACGGACTGGGTCCGCGGGCACGCCGCGAGGCCGCACGCACGCTCTGCAGCAGCGTGGCCGGCGTGATTCTCCCCGCGCCCTTGTGCGAATCGAAAGCCATCGTCGCCGTGTTCGTCGACGCCGGCATTCCCGTCGTCTCCATTGCGTCGAGCCGGTTCAGCGACAGGCTGTCCTGCGTGCACATCGACGACCGCCGCGCCAGCCATGACATGGTCTCGCACCTGATCGCGCACGGGCATACGCGCATCGGCTACATCACCGGCGACCCGAACCAGACCGCCAGTGCGCACCGCTGGCAGGGTTACCGCGATGCCCTGGCGGATGCGGGCATCGACTACGACGCCGCGCTCGTGCAGCCGGGCGACTTCACCTATCGCGCCGGGCTCGAGGCCGCCGAGCGACTGTTGGCGTTGCGGGCACGCCCCAGTGCGATTTTCGCGAGCAACGACGACATGGCATCGGCGGTGGTGTCGGTGGCGCATCGTCGCCGCCTGAAGGTGCCGGAGGATCTGTCGGTGGTGGGATTCGACGACACGTCGGCATCGACGATGGTGTGGCCGGAGCTGACCACCATCCATCAGCCGGTGGCGGACATGACCGATGCGGCCATCGATCTGTTGTTGCGGGACATCCGGCAGGCGGCTGGTGCCGAGCGCGCGTATGTCGATCATGTGGTGCCGCATCGATTGGTCGCGCGCGATTCGGTGTTGCGGCCTTCGCTGGTTCGCTAGCACCGTGCCATAAGCGAGAGACCGGGAAGCCGCTGCAGATGCGGCGCCTGTGTCTCAGGTACGTAAAACGCTCATTCGCCGAACGTTTTTGCCGTTGCCGTTGCCGTTGCCGTTGCCGTTGCCTTTGCTGTGGCTGTGGCTGTGGCTGTGGCTGTTGCTTTTGCTGTTGCTTTTGACTTACCGGGTTCCCTTCCGAAGCGGCGAACCAGGCGGGAAAAACCCGAAGGGCGGCGCACATGGACGTGCGCCGTCCGCGGCAGGGGCAGGATGCCCCTTCCGCGGATCCCGCCTGGTTCGCGGACCCGGAGCGCGCAGCGCGGAGGGCGCGTAGGCAGGGCGCGCTTTCTTTTGGTTACCTTTTCTTTGCGCGAGCAAAGAAAAGTAACTCGCCCGAGAGGGCGAAAGCCTTTGCTGTTGCTTCAAGCTTTCGTGTCAGACAAGAAGAACCGTAGAAGCGGCTTCAGCCGCGACCAACGTAATCGGTCATGCATGTCGCGGCGTAAGCCGCTCCTACAATCCAGCGGCCGCCGTAGTAATAGCAAGTGCAAGAGCAAGTGCGATAGCGAGAGCAAGTGCAAGAGCAAGAGCAAAGCTTTCGCCTTGCGGCGAGTTACTTTTCTTTGCTTGTGCAAAGAAAAGTAACCAAAAGAAAGCACACCCTGCCTCGCGCCCTGCGCGCTAACGCGCTCCGGGTCCGCGTCCAGCCCGGGGATTCGCGGAAGGGGCATCCTGCCCCTGCCGCGAACGGCGCACATCCATGTGCGCCGCCCCTTCGGGGTTTTTCCCCGGGCCGGCCGCCGCTTCGGAAGGGAACCCGGCAAGTCAAAAGCCGGAGCAACGGCAACGGCAACGGCAACGGCGTGGATCAGCTTGCTCTGGCGCAGCGCGGACACTCACGACACAACACCCATACCGCCGCCCACACGTCACCAACACATACACCACTCGCCACCCACCGCATCGGCCAAGTCGTCGACAAGATCACCGCACCAGCGCGCGCCATCCGCCTCGCAACTGCGCTACCTTGCACCCAAGGCGCGCCCTCGCGCCCAAGTCGCCCCCAGAGATCCCCATGCCCCTGCTCCATCGGTCCCCCGCCGCGCCACCGCATGCCGGCCACCATCGCGCCTGGCGCATCGGCTTGGCCCTGCTGTGCGCCCTGATCGCCGCGCCCGGCATGGCCGCCGACACCACCGTGCCGGCCGTGCAGCGCGCGCAGCAACTGATCCTGGTGCTGGCGCCTGACTGGGACAGCCCGCAGGGCACGTTGCAGGCGTTCGAGCGTGATGCACAAGGCTGGCGTGCGCAGGGCAAGGCCTTCGACGTGAGCCTCGGCAGTCACGGCAGCGCCTGGGGCCTGGGCCTGCATCCGGCACAGACGGATGGCCCGCAGAAACGCGAAGGCGATGGCCGCAGCCCGGCCGGCGTGTTCACCATCGGCGAAGCCTTCGGCTATGCGTCGCGCATCGACAGCGCCATGCCCTACCAGGCGATGCAGCAGAGCAACTACTGCATCGATGTGCCCGGATCGCCGCTGTACAACCAGATCGTCGATGCCGACAAGGTCGGCAGCGCCGCGGTGGCCGGGTCCACCGAACCAATGCGCCTGGACCTGCAACACGCCGGCGATCAGCGCTACCGCGAAGGCTTCGTGATCCAGCACAACGCGCAGGCCACGCCGGGCGCCGGCAGCTGCATCTTTGCGCACCTGTGGCGCGCGCCCGGCGCGCCCACCGCCGGCTGCACCGCGATGCAGCCGGCCGACATGCAGCGGCTGCTGGCGTGGTTGCGGCCGTCCGCCGCGCCGCTGTTCGTGCTGCTGCCGCGCGATGCCTACCGGCGCCTGCAGGCCGAGTGGGCGCTGCCGGCCGTGGAGCCGGCGTCGTGAGCCAGGCGCCCGCACCCGGGCTGGTCCGCGCGGTCAGCCGCTGGCAGATCGTCGGGTTGTCGATCAACGACGTGATCGGCAGCGGCATCTACCTGCTGCCCGCGGCCACCGCCGCCCTGCTCGGGCCGCTGAGCCTGTGGGCGGTGTTGCTGGCCGGTGTGGCGGTAGCGCTGCTGGTGCTGTGTTACGCGCAGGCGGCCAGTTACTTCGACGAACCCGGCGGCAGCTATCTGTATGCGCGCGAGGCGTTCGGCCGTTTCGCCGGCTTCGAGATCGGCTGGATGATCTGGCTGACCCGGATCAGTTCGGCAGCGGCGCTGAGCAACGGGCTGGCCGATGCGGTGGTGCGCTTCTGGCCGGCCGCGGCCGGGGGCGGCGCGCGCCTGGCCATCGTGATCGGCTCGCTCGGCCTGCTCACCGCGATCAACGTGATCGGGGTGAAGTCGGCCGCGCGCACCGGCGTGGCGCTGGTGATCGGCAAGCTGGTACCGCTGCTGCTGTTCGTGGCGATCGGCGTGTTCTACGTGGACTGGTCGTGGGCGTTCTCGGGCAAGACCCCGGACCCGCGCGATGTCGGCAACCTCGGCGAGGCGGCGTTGCTGCTGCTGTTCGCGTACGCCGGCTTCGAGAACATCCCGGCCGCCGCGGGCGAATACCGCAATCCGCGCCGCGACGTGCCGTTCGCGCTGATCACCATGATCGTCACCGTCACCCTGATCTATGCCGCGGTGCAGGTGGTGGCGCAGGGCACGCTGCCCAACGTGGCGCAATCGGCGACGCCACTGGCCGATGCCGCCAGCGGCTTCGGTGGCGAAGCGCTGGCGCTGATCCTCACCGTCGGCGCCACCATCTCCATCCTCGGCACCACCAGCAACACGGTGATGCTGGGGCCACGCTTCCTGTTCGCGCTGGCCAAGGACGGCTACGGCCCGGCGTTCCTGGCACGGGTGCATCCGCGCTTCCGCACGCCAGCCGCGGCGATCCTGCTGCAAGGCGTGCTGTCGCTGGCGCTGGCGCTGTCCGGCTCGTTCGTGCAACTGGCGCTGCTGTCGATGGTCACCCGCCTGTTCGCCTACATCGGCACCGCCGCGGCGGTGCTGGTGCTGGCACGGCGCTATCGCGATCGGCCCGGCGCGCTGCGGCTGCCGGGCGGGCCGTTGATCCCGCTCGCGGCGCTCTTGCTGGCGCTGGCGCTGCTGCTCAGCGCCAGCTGGCAGAACCTGGCCGCCGCGGGCGTGGCGCTGCTGGTGGGCGCGCTGTTCTATCGGTTCCCGCGCAAGGACGCGGCATGAACGCCTTCACGCCGCCTTGCGCGCAGGTCACGCGCGGATAACCGCGGCGCCCGGACGCTGGACGCCCACCAGCGAGAGCCGCCCGCCATGAAACGACGCCGCGTCTACAGCGCTCCGGATCTGCCCACCGCCACGCGCGCACTGCAGGCCGCGCGCGGTGCCGGCCTCGACAACGACGACCTGTCGCTGGTCGCACGCGGCGACATCGAGCTGGACGCCATCCCCGACGACCGCAAGGAAGGCAAGACCGACACCGTACCGGCCGCGGCGCGCGGCGCCCTGGGCGGCGGTGCGGCCGGGCTGCTGGCCGGGCTGGCGGCGATCGCGGTGCCGCCGCTGGGCATCACCCTGGCCGGCGCCGGGGTCATGGCCATCGCCGGCGCCCTGGTCGGCAGTTGGTCCTCGGCACTGGTCGGTTCCACCGTGCCGGATCCGGTGCGGCGCAACTTCGAAGAGGAAATCGAGGCCGGGCGCATCCTGGTGGTGATCGAAGGCGAGCCGGAGCTACTGGACGCCGCCGACGCGCCGCTGCGCGCGGCCGGCACCACGGCCTTGCCTTACGAAGCGGCGGCTGCCGCGCACTGACATCACGCCAGCTAGGCCAGGCCTGGCGCGAGACGTTCTCCGTTGCGCAGTTCCGTACTGACGCGGTTGCACGGCCCGAAGGCCCGCCGTCATGGCGTCGTCATCGGCAGGCGCGTTTCGTCAGGCGGCCGGTGTCAGCGACCGCATGCGCACCAACAGACCCGCGGCGTACACCAGCCCATAGGCGATCAGCGCCGCGGCGATGCTCATGGTCAGCGGACTGGCGTTCTGCAGGGTTTCCGCGCTGCCGCCGGCGAACGCCCCACTGGCCCAGCGCCAGGCCAGACGCCCGAGCAACAGCACGCTCAGCGCGGCGCCGATCCAGGGATTTGGCGTATACCAGCGCGCGCCGTCCTGCAATTCGATGCGGGTGTGATGCAGGGCGAAGCCGCCCAGCGCGGCGCCGCCCACGGCGCCCAGCGCCATGCCCAGGCGCACGGCGGGCAACTGGACGGCCAGCCAGGTCAGCAGGACCGCGACCAGCAGCAGGAACCCCAGCCGCACGCCCGTGCGCCGCGGCTGCCAGGGCTGGCGGCCGAAGTAGCGGCGGATGCGTCGGTAATACAGCCAGCCGACGCCGGCCGTGGCCAGGTACGGGGTCAACAAGGCGATGCCGTTGGCGGCCATGGGATTTGCCGGAAGAGAGGGGGCGTAGCGGCGGATCGTAAGCCACCCTGATCGCCGGCGCAGCCTGCCAGAAGGCATGAATGTTTCATATCGCGATCACGCCGCGCAGGGGCGGGTTTAACGCCGGCGTGGCTAGCGTTAAGCGCATTCATCGCCCACGGAGAACCATCATGAGCATTCCGTATCAGATTCCCGGCCGTGCGCCCAACGACGAGGACCGCAACAGCGTCTCGCAGTACTGGCGCGATCGTTTCGCCGACGAGCCCTATTACAGCGAAGGCGAGCGGTTCGAGGACTACGAGCCCGCCTACCACGCCGGCCACGAGGCGCGCATCCGCGACTTCAACCGCGCCTACGAGCAGGTGGAAGCGGAACTGCACCGCGACTGGGACAACAACAAGGGCTCGCAGACGCTGAGCTGGAGCAAGGCCCGCCACGCGGTGCGCCGCGCCTGGGAGCGTGCCGGCAACGGCGAATAAGGCGACACGCCACGTTCCCACCTGTAGAAGCGGCTTCAGCCGCGACAGGCTTTCTCAGTAAAGACCGTCCTCAGTAAAGCCCGTCGCGGCTGAAGCCGCGCCTACGAAGGCAGCACGGCGATGTTCCTGATCGCACCCACGCCGCCAGCATCGACGCATCGGCAGGCGCGTGCGCCCCACGCCGCTCACCCGGCAGCGGCGCAACCGCCGCTGCCGGGTGTACTCCTCAACTCTCCAGCGGCTGGAGCTTCAGCAACCGCCCACCGGCGCCATCCTCCAGCAGCCACAGCGCGCCATCCGGCCCCTGCTCCACCTCGCGGATGCGCTTGCCCATGTCGTAGCGGGCCGCCTCGCGTGCGGTCTCGCCGTTGAACTCGATCCGCACCAGCGACTGCGAGGACAGGCCGCCGATGAAGCCGTTGCCGCGCCACTGCGGGAAGCGGCTGCCGTTGTAGATGACGAAGCCGGCCGGCGAGATCACCGGCGTCCAGCTCACCTTGGGCGCGGCGAATTCCGGGCGCGTGCTGTGATCGGGAATCGGGCGGCCGTCGTAATGGTCGCCGTTGGACACGATCGGGTAGCCGTAATTGGCGCCGCGCTGGATCAGGTTCAGCTCGTCGCCGCCGGCCGGGCCCATTTCGTGTTCCCACAACCGGCCGTTGGCGTCGAAGGCCAGACCGAGCACGTTGCGGTGGCCCAGCGACCACACCTGCGCAGCGACGCCGCCGCGGTTGGCGAACGGATTGTCGGCCGGCACGCTACCGTCGTCGTTGAGACGCACGATCTTGCCCAGGTTGCCGCTCATGTCCTGCGCCGGATCGAACTTCTGCCGCTCGCTGGAACTGATCCACAGCTTGCCGTCCGGCCCGAACGCCAGCCGATGGCCGAAGTGGCCGTTGCCGGACACCTTGGGCTGCTGCCGCCAGATCACCTGCTGCTGCGACAGGGTGCCGCCGCCGCTGCTGTCCAGGGTCAGCTTGGCGCGCATCACCGCCGCGCCGCGGGTGTCGCCGCTGCCGGGTTCGGCGTAGCTCAGGTAGACCCAGCCGTTCTTGGCGAAGCCCGGATGCGGCAGCACGTCGCCGAGACCGCCCTGGCCGCCGTACGCCACGGTGGGGACGCCGCTGACCGTGCCGGTATGGCCGCTGACCGGATCGATGCGCTTGAGCGTGCCGCCTTTCTCGCTGACCAAGGCGGTGCCGTCGGGCAGGAAGCTCATCGCCCACGGTTCGTTGAAGGTGGCGACCGGCGTCGCCGAGAACGGCCAGTCGCCGCGCCGCTCGGCGGCCGTGTCGGCGGGGGCGGCGTGCGCCGCAGAGATCGCCAGGCCCATGGCCAGCGCGCAAGCCAAACCCAGGGGAGTTCGCATGACGTGCACCTATCGGTTGGGGTCGAATCCCGAACCTAGCAGAGCCCGCGTGCACGGCAAGCATGCCGCGGCCAAGCCGTGGTCGCGGTCACGACGGCAGCGGTCTGCCCGCCCGGGGCAGCGCGCCAGAGCGGATCACTCCAGCGGAGGCGGCAGCGTCTGCCCGACGTGGCGCTTGCCGCCTTGACCGGCCCCCACCGCATCGCGGGTGTTCTTCTGCACCGCCACTGCACCGAACAGGCTAAGCGCGAAGGCCATGGCATAGAAGCCTTTCTCGCTCAGCAACAAGGTTGCATTGAACAGACCGACTGCCAACAGCACCAGCGCCGCGATCACCGAGAACCAGCAGATCGAGTAATACAACCCACTCACAGGAATGTCCTCGACGCGGTCGCGCACGCTCTTTTGCAGCGAGACCGCGGAGAACAGGCCGAACAGCAGGACCGTGAAGTAATAGCCCTTCTCGTTCAACATCATTTCGGCATTCCACAAGCCGATCAGGAACCCGCCCGTGCCCAGCAGCAACGCCCCCCAGGAGGCAGCGATAAAGGCGGCGGAGGTCTTGGGCGCAGCTTGCATGAGAAATTCCTTGTGATGAGGGAAGACCAGGATCGGCGCATGGGCGAGGCGCAGCGCGCATCCCGACAACGCAACCTGAATGCATAAGGTAGAGGAAAGCGGCGAGTTACGCACCCGATCACAGTGGATGCCGCGCCGCACCCGCCGTAGACGCCTGCAGCAGGCCGCATCGGAACGCTTCCGCAGATGCAGGCGGCGTCACGCCGCGTCCTGCATGGAAGGCCGGGAACGCAGGCCGCAGGCAGGAAGCCGACGCGACGAGTACACGCGCCCACACCCACGACAGGCGTCCGTTGCGACCCCACAGAGGCACGCCAGACCATGAAAGTGGCTGCAAGAGCAGCCAGCGCGCGTCCTCCGGGCCGCATGGCGCTGCCTCCGGATCAGGGCAATCCGCGCGACCGAATCACCATCGGCGTCACGCCCAGGTCGGCGACGGCTGTCGCTGCGCCAGGCTCAGCCGGGCAGCAGCTCGAAGGCCACGGGCTCGCCGCTGGCCGAGGACGCGCACACCCACAGGTCGAACAGGCCCGGCTCGGCCGCGCACTGTCCGTCGCGGCCGGTGAAGGCCAGCGCGTGGCGATCGAGGGTGAAGCGGACCTCCATGCCCTCGCCTGCGGCCAGCCGCACCTTGCGGAACGCCTTCAACTCGCGCACCGGGCGCACCCGGCTGGCAACGCGGTCGTGGATGTACAGCTGCACCACTTCCTCGCCTTCGCGCTCGCCGACATTGTCGATGCGCGTGGTCACGGTCAGGGTGTCGTCCCAGCCGACCTGGGTGCGGTCGAGCTGCGGCGTGCCGTAGGCGAACTGCGTGTAGCCGAGGCCGTGGCCGAACGGATACAGCGGCGCGTTCGGCACCTCGCGCCAGCGCGACTTGAACTCGCTCATCGTCGGGAGTTCCGGCCGGCCGGTGCGCGGGTGGTTGTAGAAGTACGGCTGCTGCCCGGCATCGAGCGGGAAGCTCACCGGCAGGCGCGCGGACGGGTTGTAGTCGCCGAACAGCACGTCGGCCACCGCCGGGCCGGTCTGCGTGCCCAGGTACCAGGTCACCGCGATCGCCGCGGCATCGCGCACCGCGCCCTGCAGCGCCAGCGCGCGGCCGTTGCGCAGCAGCACCACCAGCGGCGTGCCGGTGGCGGCGACCGCCTCGGCCAGCGCCTGCTGCGCCGGCGGCAGCACGATCTGCGTGCGCGACTGCGCCTCGCCGCTGTAGCGCTGCGGCTCGCCCAGCGCCAGCACCACCACGTCGGCGCCGCGCGCGGCGGCCACCGCCGCCTCGATGCCGCCGTCCAGCGGCGCTTCCAGGCCGCAGCCGGGCACCACGGTCAGCGCCTGCGCGTCGGCCAGCGCGGCGCGCACGCCGGCTTCCAGGGTCACGTAGCGGCTCTTGTCGCCGAACAGGGTCCAGCAGCCCTCGATGTTGTCGCGATCCTGCGCGAACGGGCCGATCAGCGCGATCTTCTGGCCCTGCTTGCGCAGCGGCAGCACCGGGCCGTCGTTCTTCAGCAGCACGATCGAACGCCGCGCCGCGTCGCGCGCCAGCGCATCGTGCGCGGCGATGTGCGACAGGTCGGCCTCGCGCGCCGGGTCCAGCGAACGGTACGGATCGTCGAGCAGGCCGATCGCTTCCTTCAGTTCCAGCACGCGGCGCACCGAGGCATCCAGCAGCGCCATCGGCACCTCGCCGTCCTCCACCAGCGACGGCAGGTGCGCGGCGTAGAAGCCGCTCTGCATGCTCATGTCCATGCCGGCCAGGAAGGCCTTCTTGGTCGCGTCGCGCTCGTCGGCGGCATAGCCGTGCGCGATCAGCTCCATGTCGGCGGTGTAGTCGGAGATCACCACGCCGGGGAACTTCCATTCGCCGCGCAGGATTTCGGTCAGCAGTTCGTGGTTGGCGCTGGCCGGCACGCCGTTGATGTCGTTGAAGGAGGTCATCACGCTCAGCGCGCCGGCCTCGAAGGCGGCCTGGAACGGCGGCAGATGCACGTCGCGCAGGGTCTGCGGGGCGATGTCGACGCTGGCGTACTCCATGCCGGCGGCGACCGCGCCGTAGGCGGCGAAATGCTTGGGCGTGGCCAGCAGCGCGTCGTCGGCGCGCAGGTCCGGCCCGTGGAAACCGCGCACGCGCGCGGCGGCGAAGGCGCAGCCCAGCACCACGTCCTCGCCGGCGCCCTCGGCGCCGCGGCCCCAGCGCTGGTCGCGGGCGATGTCCACCGCCGGCGCGTAGGTCCAGTGGATGCCGGCGGCGGTGGCCTCGACCGCGGTGGCGCGCGCGGTGCGCTCGGCCAGTTCCGGCTCGAAGCTGGCGGCCTCGCCCAGCGGGATCGGGAACACCGTGCGCATGCCGTGGATCACGTCAGCAGCCAGGATCACCGGGATCCCCAGCCGGCTCTCCTCCAGCGCCACCTGCTGGATGCGCCGCCCCAGTTCCGCGCCGACGCCGTTGAACAGCGAGCCGACCCGGCCGGCGCGCACCTGCTGCAGCACCTCGTCGGCATTGCGGACGTTGGCTTCCGGATTCACGTCGGGGGCGAACGGGCGCACCATGTCGGCGAAGACGCCGAGCTGGCCGACCTTCTCCTCGACGGTCATGCGGGCGATGAGCGATTCGATACGATCCGAAGCCATGGGGTCCTTTGAGAAAACGTTTACATAGCCGCCAATTCTAGCTCTGCGGCCAGTCGATGGGGCAAGTTCCGGCGCCGGAATCGCCTATTCATAAAACTGTCTACCGACCGGGGCCGACCCTGCCGCCGCGCACCATACGCCGGCGAAGGGGCGCCGCCTAGGGGGGACTGGAGGGAGAGCCGGGCCCGGCTCAGCCCGGCGCTGATCCCGGATCGCCGCGGCCGGCCGCTGGCGCAGCGCACAGGCCGCCCGCCTCAGCTCAGGAGCTGAAGTAGGCCTCGGCGATGGCGCTGTGCAGGTGGCCGAGGTGGGTCTGGATCTCGTCCATGAACCCGGCCGGGTTGTGCTGCGCCAGGTACGCCGGGTCGGCATTGCGCACCAGCCCGCTGATGCGCATCAGCGCGCGCTCCACCGGCGGCCGCGGCGGCATGGTCGGCAGGATGTGCTGGGCGCGGACCAGGCAGAAATGCACGCTGCGCGGGAAGTCGTTGTTCTGCAGCAGGAAGCGCAGCGCCTGCTCGCCGGTGACGCGCTGGCGCACGTGGCGGCGGTACATCTGGTAGGCGGCCTGCGCGCGCAGCACGCTCATCCACTGCATGGCCTGGTAGGCCTCGCGGTCGTCGGCCTTGCGCGGGGTGATCAGGCCCGAGGCACCGGCATCGATGATGCGCGTGGTCATGTCGGCCTGTTCGATCGCAGTGCCCAGGCGCAGAAACTGGAAGCCGATGTCGCGGCTGACGTTGGCGGTCAGCAGCCCGGACACCTTCAGGCAGGCGTCGGTCACGTGGCCCAGGAACTCCATGCGGTAACGGCGGCCGACGCTGCGCTCGCCGTTGGCGTCGATGTACAGGTGCAGGTCGTTGACCGCTTCCCAGATCTCCTGCGGCAGGGTGTCGCGGATGCTGCGCAGCAGTTCGCGCGCGTACTGCACCGAACTGCGCAGCGAGGACGGATTGCGCTCGTCCAGCAGCAGGAAGCGCACCACGTCGGCGTCGCCGACGTCGTCGCCGGCGTTGGGGAACCACAGCGCGAAGATCTCGCCGGCGCCGACCGTGTCGATCATCGGCCGCCAGGCGAAACGCACCGAGCGCGGCAGGTCCAGCTGCAGCAGGCTGCCCACTCCCACCAGCCGCGCGGTGGTCTCGGCGCGGCGCACGTAGCGGCTGAACCAGTAGAGGTTGTCGGCAACGCGCGAGAGCATCAGTCCAGCTCCTCGTCCAGGTCCACCACCCAGGTGTCCTTGGCGCCGCCGCCCTGCGAGGAATTGACCACCAGCGAGCCCTCCTCCATCGCCACCCGGGTCAACCCGCCGGTGGTCACGTAGACGTCCTCGCGGGACAGGATGAACGGGCGCAGGTCCAGGTGCCGCGGCGCCGGCCCGGCCTCGGTCACGATCGGCGCGGTGGACAGGCCCAGGGTCGGCTGCGCCATGTAGTTGCGCGGGTCGGCCAGGATCAGCTTGCGGAACTGCTCGCGCTGGCGCGTGGTCGAGCGCGGGCCGATCAGCATGCCGTAGCCGCCGGACTCGTTGGCCGGCTTCACCACCAGTTCGTCCAGGTGCTCGAGCACGTACTGGCGGTCCTTGTCGTCGTGGCACAGGTAGCTGGGCACGTTGGGCAGGATCGGCTCCTCGTCCAGGTAGTAGCGGATCATCTTCGGCACGTAGGCGAACACCACCTTGTCGTCGGCCACGCCGGCGCCCGGCGCATTGGCCAGCGCCACCTTGCCGGCGCGCCAGCTGCGGATCAGCCCGGCCACGCCCAGCACCGAATCGGCGCGGAACGCCTCCGGATCCAGGAACAGGTCGTCGACCCGGCGGTAGATCACGTCGACCCGGCGCGGTCCGTACACGGTGCGCATGTAGGTGCAGTCGTCGTCGGCCACGAACAGATCGTCGCCCTCGACCAGCTCGATGCCCATCGCCTGCGCCAGGTAGGCATGCTCGAAGTAGGCGCTGTTGAAGATGCCCGGGGTCAGCAACGCGATCACCGGCTGGTCGCCCGGGCGCGGCGACAGCGCCGCCAGGGTGTCGTAGAGCTGCGCCGGGTAGTCGTCCACCGGCAGGATCGCACTGGTCTCGAACAGCTCCGGGAACACCCGCTTGGCGACCATGCGGTTCTCGAGCATGTACGACACGCCGCTGGGGATGCGCAGGTTGTCCTCCAGCGCGTACAGCGTGCCGTCGGCGTCGCGCACCAGGTCCGAGCCACACACGTGCGCCCACACCCCCAGCGCCGGAGTGATGCCCACGCACTGCGGGCGGAAGTTGACCGAGTGCTCCAGCAGCATCGCCGGGAACACCTTGTCCTTGACGATGCGCTGGGCGCCGTAGATGTCGCCGATGAACAGGTTGAGCGCGCGCATGCGCTGCTTCAGCCCGGCCTCGGTGCGCTGCCATTCGTGCAGCGGGATCACCCGCGGGATCAGGTCGAACGGCAGCGTGCGGTCGACGTTGCGGCCGTCGGAGTAGACGGTGAAGGTGATGCCCATGACCCGCGCGGCGACGTCGGCGGCGAGCTGGCGTTCGGACAATTCGCGTCCACTGAGGCTGGACAGGTACTCGATGACCCGGCGCGCGGCCGGACGTGGCTGCCCATCGGACTGGATCAGCTCGTCGAAGGTGGCCGTGCGGTACTTGCTCCAGTCCATCGCGCCCCTTGTTGCTGCGGGCCGGCGGCGAGAGGCGCCGGCATGTTGTCCCGCAACATGCCCGCAGACGTGACAGCCGTCAAGCCGCCGGCGGCGGCACGGCGTCCGGGGCGCGGCGGATCCGCGCGCTGTCCATGAACATCGCGTCGCTGGAAGCCTGGAACACGCGCAGGTCGAAATTGGGCAGGATCGCCAGCAGGTGATCGAACAGGTCCGCCTGGATCTGCTCGTACATCGCCCAGCGGGTGTCGTTGGCGAAGCAGTACAGCTCCAGCGGCAGGCCGTTGGCGCCGGGTTCCAGCTGCCGCACCAGCAGGGTCATGTCCTGGCGCACGTGCGGGCTGGCGCGCAGATAGTGCTCGACGTAGGCGCGGAAGGTGCCGAGGTTGGTAATCCGGCGGCCGTTGATCGGCGCCACCCCACGTTCGGCCAGCGCCCCGTTCCACGCGCCGAGTTCGTCGCGCTTGCGGTCGATGTACTCGCGCAGCACGGTCAACTGCCGCATCTGCTCGATCTCGGCAGCGTCGAGGAAGCGCACACTGTGCTGGTCCAGATATAGCGCGCGCTTGATCCGGCGCCCGCCGGCCTCGCTCATCCCGCGCCAGTTCTTGAACGAGTCGCTGATCAGCTTCTTGGTCGGGATGGTGGTGATGGTCTTGTCCCAGTTCTGGACCTTGACCGTATGCAGCGCGATGTCGATCACGTCGCCGTCGGCGTTCTGCTGCGGCATCTCGATCCAGTCGCCGACGCGGACCATGTCGTTGGAACTGATGGTGACGCTGGCCACCAGCGACAGCAGGGTGTCCTGGAACACCAGAATCAGCACCGCCATCATCGCGCCCACGCCCGACAGCAGGATCACCGGCGACTTGTCGACCAGCACCGACACCATCAGCACCGCCGCGACCACGCCGAGCACGATCTTGAGCAACTGCATGTAGCCCTTGATCGGCTTGTTGTGCGCGTCCGGGCGCCGTTCGTAGACGTGATTGAGCAGGTCCAGCACGCGCGACAGGGCCAGCGCCACGGTCAGCACGATGAAGGCGGCGCAGACGTTGCGCACCACGCTGACCATCGCCGCCGGCAGATGCGGCACCGCGCCGATGCCCAGCGACAGCACCAGCGCCGGGATCACGTTGGCCAGGCGCGGGATCACGCTCAGCTTCACTTCCTTGTCGCTGAGCACGGTGGCGCGCAGCACCCGCCGCAGCCCGCGCAGCAGGATCCGCTTGGTCACCCAGTTGGCCAGCCACGCCGCCAGCAGCAGCGCCACGATCACCATCGCGTCGTAGGCCCAGGGATACGGCGCCAGGGTGTGCTGCAGGTCGGCGAAGAAACGCGCGCCGGGCAGCGATGCCTGCGTGCTCATGCGCGGCTGCGCTCGATGATGACCCCCACTGCCTGCGCTCCGCGCACCGCGCCCGGCTTGCTCAGCTTCAGCCGCAGCCACTGCACGTCGAATTCTTGCAGCACCGCTTCCGCGCAGCGCTCGGCCAGCGTCTCGACCAGCCCGTAGCCGGACTGCTCGACCAGCTCCACCAGGCGCTTGCTCACCGCCTTGTAGTTGAGCGTGTCGGCGATGTCGTCGCTGGCCGCGGGCTTGCGGTTGTCGAAGCCCATTTCCAGATCGAAGCGCAGCGTCTGCCGGATCCGCCGCTCCCAATCGTAGATGCCGATCAGCGCGTCGATTTCCAGACCTTCGATGAAGACTTTATCCATGGGGAGCGGGGAATGGGGAATAGGGAGTGGGGAATGGTAAGAGCAGAGGCAAAAGCGGCGCGTGAGCCGCTCACGATTCCCGATTCTCCATTCCCGATTCCCGACTTGCCGCCAATGGCGGCAAGTCCGCCATGTCCCAGCGCGGCGTCACCTGCACCGCGGACGCGGTGTCGTGCAGGCCGGCCTGCAGGCGCAGGGCGCCAGCGAAGGCGATCATCGCGCCGTTGTCGGTGCACAGCGCCGGGCGCGGGAAGCAGGCACGGCCGCCACGGGCCTGCGCCATCGCCTGCAGCTTGGCGCGCAGGCGCAGATTGGCGCCGACGCCGCCGGCGACCACGATGGTGTCGCTGCCGGCCGCCTCCAGCGCGCGCTCGCACTTGATCGCCAGCGTGTCCACCACCGCGTCCTCGAAGCCGCGGGCGATATCGGCGCGCACCACGTCGGACTGGTCGCTGTCGCGCCAGGCCAGCAGCACCTGGGTCTTGAGCCCGGAAAAGCTGAAGTCCAGGCCGGGCCGGTCGGTCATCGGCCGGGCGAAGCGAAAGCGCCCCGAGGTGCCCTGCGTGGCCAGCGCCGCCAGTTGCGGGCCACCCGGATACGGCAGCCCCATCAGCTTGGCGGTCTTGTCGAAGGCCTCGCCGGCGGCGTCGTCCAGGGTCTCGCCGAGCAGGCGGTAGCGGCCGATGGCCTCCACCGCGATCAGTTGGGTGTGGCCGCCGGAGACCAGCAGCGCCACGAACGGCGGCGCCGGCGCGCCGTGCACCGGGTCCGGATCCTCCATCAACGGCGCCAGCAAGTGGCCTTCCATGTGGTGCACGCCGATCGCCGGCACCTCCAGCGCCCAGGCCAGGGCGCGGGCCACGCCGGCACCGACCAGCAGCGCGCCGACCAGGCCCGGGCCGGCGGTGTAGGCCACCCCGTCCAGGTCGCGCACCCGCAGGCCGGCCTCGGCCAGGGTCTGGCGGATCAACGGCAGCAGCTTGCGCACGTGGTCGCGGCTGGCCAGCTCCGGCACCACCCCGCCGTACTCGGCGTGCAGGGCGATCTGGCTGTACAGCGCATGCGCACGCAGCGCGGCCGCCCCGGAGCGGGTGGTGTCGTAGACGGCGACGCCGGTTTCGTCGCAACTGGATTCGATGCCGAGCACGTTCATGGGGTGCATTGTGCGGCCGAATCGGCGGCAGGCCAAACGGGGTGCTTGCAGCCGCGAAATCTGTCGCTATAATGTGCGGCTCGCCGGGCCTGACCCGGTCACCATTGTGTCCCGGAGATTCCATGCCCAGCGTTAAAGTCCGCGAGAACGAGCCCTTCGAGTTTGCGCTCCGTCGCTTCAAGCGCACCTGCGAAAAGGCCGGCGTGCTGGCCGAAACCCGCAAGCGCGAGTTCTACGAAAAGCCGACCCAGGAACGCAAGCGCAAGGCCGCTGCTGCGGTGAAGCGCCAGCTGCGTCGCACCTCGCGCGACGTCACCAAGCGCCAGCGTCTGTACTGAGGATCGCGGCCTGCGGTAGCGGGATGTGCCGGTTTCGGCATCCGTTACGGTAAGCCCACGAAGCCGGCACGCGCAAGCGTCGCCGGCTTTTTGTGCGTCTTCCACCTTGGCCAGGCGCTCCGCCCCGCGCGGGCATCGGTCCCATCCCTGTCCCTCGGCACCCACGTGCCACCTCGGCCACGGCCAGCGCCAGCGCGCTTGCCTAGAATGCCCTTCCCCCTTTTCTCTTCCCTGTGGAGCCCCTCATGACCCTCAAGCAGCAGCTCACCGACGACATGAAGGCCGCGATGAAGTCCGGCGACAAGCACAGCCTGGGCGTGATCCGGCTGATCAACGCCGCGATCAAGCAGAAGGAAGTGGACGAGCGCGTGGAGATGGACGACGCCGCGGTGATCGCGGTGATGGACAAGATGGTCAAGCAGCGCAAGGACTCGGTGAGCCAGTACGAGGCCGCCGGCCGCGACGACCTGGCCCAGGTGGAGCGCGAGGAGATCGTGGTGATCGAGCGCTACCTGCCGAGCAAGATGGGCGAGGCCGAGATCGTCGCCGCGATCCAGGCGGCGAAGGCGCAGACCGGCGCCGCCAGCCCGGCCGACATGGGCAAGCTGATGGCCGTGCTCAAGCCGATGCTCGCGGGCAAGGCCGACATGGGCCAGGTCTCGGTGCTGGTCAAGCAGCAGTTGGCCGGCTGACCGCACCGATGCGTTAGCGCGCGGCGGGCTTCACCCGCCTTTCGGCGACGGGCTGCTACAACGCCGGCAAGCCCGCGCCCCCTTCTGCGCGCAGTGCGGGACCGGCGTTGCGACGCCGCGCGCCGAAGGTCCCGCGCCCATGTCCATGCCCCTGTCGTCCGATCGCCTGCACAAACATCTCGACCGCCTGCAGCAGAGCCTGCCGGCCGCGCTGGTGCGGCGCTTCGTCGAGATCGACGTGATGACCCAGGCGGCGTCGCTGTCGTTCTACGCGCTGCTGTCGCTGGCGCCGCTGCTGGTGCTGCTGCTGTGGCTCACCGCCTCGCTGTATCCGCAGGCGCAGGAGGCGTTGATCGCGCAGATCGGGCAACTGGCCGGGCACGGCGCGCGCGAGGTCGCGCAGACGGTGATCGACAACGCCAAGAACCAGCCCAGCGTGGGCTCGCTGGCGGGGCTGTGGAGCACCCTGTTGCTGTTCGTCGGCGCCACCGCGGTGTTCGCGCAGTTGCAGAACGCGCTGAACCTGATCTTCCGCACCGACAAGCAGCGCCTGGACGGCCTCATGGCCTGGCTGAAGAAGCGCGTGTTCTCCTTCGGCGTGGTATTCGCGCTGGGCTTCCTGCTGCTGATCTCGATGATCCTGACCACCGTGCTGCAGGTGGTGTTCGCGCGGATGCCGTCGGTGCTGCCGGCGGTCGGCTACGTCTCGACCCTGGCGATCTACGTGCTGGCCTTCGCCGTGCTCTACCACTACCTGCCCGACCGCCGCGTGGAATGGCGCCAGGCCATCATCGGCGGCGCGATCACCGCCTGCCTGTTCGTGGCCGGGCGCTACGCGATCGGCCTGTACATCGCCACCGCCGCGCCCGGCAGCGCCTACGGCTCGATGGGCGCGCTGGTGATCCTGCTGGTGTGGATCTACTACGCCACCGTGGTGTTCTTCGTCGGCGCGCTGATCACCGCGGTGATCGACGAGCGGCTGCGCTCGCACAGCAAGCTCGTCGCGGCCGGGATCGACCCGCGCAGCGCTGCGCAGGCACCGCCGGCGCCCTGACCGCACGGTGCTGAACCACACGCAGGCCGCGCGGCCAGCGTGACGGCGCACGCGCGTGGCATCCTATGCGGATGGCCCGCATCCCCGACGCATTCATCGACGACCTGCTCGCACGCACCGACATCGTCGAGGTGATCGGCACGCGCGTGCCGCTGAAGCGCCAGGGCAAGGAGTACGCGGCGCGCTGCCCGTTCCACGACGAACGGTCGGCCTCGTTCACGGTGTCGCCAACCAAGCAGTTCTACCACTGCTTCGGCTGCGGCGCGCACGGCACCGCGATCAGCTTCCTGATGAACTACGACCGCCTCGAATTCCTCGACGCGGTCGACGAGCTGGCCAAGCGCGCCGGCATGGAAATCCCGCGCGACGCCCAGCAGCGTGGCGCGGCGCAGGCCGCCGGCGACGACCACCGCGACCTGTACTCTGCGCTGGAAGCGGCGGCCAAGTTCTTCCAGCGCCAGTTCGACGGCAGCGAGAAGGCGCGCGTCTACCTGGACGGCCGCGGCGTGGACGCGGAAAACCGCGCGCGCTTCCAGATCGGCTACGCCCCGGACGGCTACAGCGCGCTCAAGGACGCGCTGGGCACCGACGAGCGCCGGCTCAAGCTGCTCGACCGCGCCGGGCTGTTCTCCAAGAACGACCGCGGCCACGTCTACGACAAGTTCCGCGACCGGGTGATGTTCCCGATCTTCGACCGCCGCGGCCGGGTCATCGCCTTCGGCGGCCGCGTGCTCGACAAGGACGACGGCCCCAAGTACCTGAACTCGCCGGAAACCGCGCTGTTCCACAAGGGCCGCGAACTGTACGGCCTGTGGCAGGTGCGCCAGGCCAACCAGAAGATCGAGCGGCTGATCGTGGTCGAGGGCTACATGGACGTGGTCTCGCTGTTCCAGTTCGGCGTCACCCAGGCGGTGGCGACGCTGGGCACCGCGACCACGCCGGACCATGCCGAACTGCTGTTCCGCAACGCGCCGGATGTGTTCTTCTGCTTCGACGGCGACGCCGCCGGCCGCCGCGCCGGCTGGAAGGCGCTGGAATCGGTGCTGCCGCGGATGAAGGACGGACGCCAGGCGTTCTTCCTGTTCCTGCCCGATGACGAGGATCCGGACACCATCGTGCGCAAGGAAGGCGCCGCGGCCTTCGACGCGCGCCTGGTCCAGGCCACGCCGCTGTCGCAGTTCTTCTTCGACGAACTCTCGCGCGAGATCAACCTCGGCACGCTCGACGGCAAGGCGCGCCTGGCCGAACGCGCGCGGCCGATGCTGGCGCAGATTCCCGACGGCGCCTTCGGCGACCTGATGCGTCAGCGCCTGGCTGAGCTCACCGGCATCGGCGCCGCCGCACCGGCAGTCGCCACGGCCGCGGCGAGCCGGCCGCCGCCGCGCGCGCCGCGCCCGGCGCACAAGCGCAGCCTGGTCCGCGAGGGGATCGTGCGCCTGCTGCAGGCGCCGTCGCTGGCGCTGGACCTGCCGCCGCCCTACCCGTTCGCCGGCCTGCGCCTGCCCGGCATCGAACTGATGATCGAACTGCTGCAGATCGTGCATGCGCGCCCGGAGATCACCACCGGCGCCCTGCTCGAACACTTCCACGAACGCGAGGAACTGGCCGCACTGCAGAAGCTGGCGGTGCAGGAGATCGCCGGCGAGACCGCCAGCTGGCGCCAGGAACTGCACGACGTGGTCGTGCAGCTGGAAAAGCAGACGCTGCAGCAGCGCCTGGACGAACTGCAGGCCAAGCAGCGCGCGCAAGGGTTGGACGAGACCGACAAGTACGAGCTGCGGGAACTGTTGAAGGCGCGTGCGGGGCTGCATTGAGTCTGGCGGCAGACGCAGTCGCCGCCACCAGGCCTTGCGTTGCATTCCATGGGGCTATCGCCACCGCGACACGATTGGCCATTCTAGGCAATCGTGTCGCGGCAGCGTTCGCGCCGAGCTTGCGCTATTCAGGACTGCGCCAGAGCAGATGCACCGCTTTTCGCTTGAAGCCGCAAAAGCAGCGCATACAGTTCCGCGTCCTCGTCCATTTCCAATGTCAGCAGCTCCTGCGGCGGCGGCAATACCGGTTTGATGTGGGGTGCAATCAGCGAGGCGTAGGCTTTGGTGTGCTGGTTTTTCGCCTCGATCATGAATCCCAAGGCGGTAGTCGGGACAGCGCCCGGTGTGCCGAGAAGTTCTTGATTGGGGATTTGCTTGTAGCTGATCTTGGACAATTCCGCATTCGCTATCGCTTTTTTGACTTCTTCATCGATCAGCGGTATCGGCTTGTTCCCGTAAAGCGTGCTTATCTGCGCGAGCATCCCGGTATCCCAGGCATGCGGCACCACGTCGTAGGAGTTCCAGACTTCGCGATTCCACACCCGATAGCCATCGCCGGTCGTCGGCGGCAACGTCGTATTGAAAAGCTCGGCGAAGGCGGCATTGCCTGGCGTGGCACCGGCGGTCGGGTAGCAATAGACTGCCTTGCTTCCGTCCAGCCAGTGGTTGCTCTTGAGCCAGGTCGCCACGGTCGGCGACAGCGCACCACCCAGGCTATGGCCGGCGAAGATCACGGTCGCGCCGCTGCTCGCGACGTTTTTCAGGAACGTCGCCAACGTATCGCCTTGGGATTTGACAGATGAAGGACTCGCCATGTTCAGCAAACGCCAGACGCCCAGCGCCGTACCCAGCGAAATGACGGTATTGGTCTCGGTCGGCGACGAAAGCGGAACCGGCTCGGTGTGTGCGGTGGGATCGTAGTTCGAGAAGTCCACCACCTGGTTGACCCCGAAATCTTCCATGTACCAGTCGTAATGCGAGATCGGATTGGTGGCGGCAATCGCTACGACATAGACGTCTCCGGCAAGACTGCCCAAGTTGCTCGACTTGGCCACGTACATGGCATTGTCCGAGACATTCGAACCATCCGCTTGCCAGACCTGCGGCCCCCACACCAGTTCCCAATTGCCGATTGTCTGCTGTGCTACCGGAGACGCCAGCGTCGCCAGGATGGTCTTTTGATAGTCCTTCTGTAGCTGTTCCGCTGAGCCGAATCTGAAGCTGACCCAATTGGCCAAGCTCGAAAGCGCAAACACGGTCTGGTACTGATCGTATTGCATGTGCGTGCTCCTGATCCCTGGAGAAGCGGGAGGCGATTGCGCACGCGTGGCGCGCCATCGTGCCCGACGCGCTCCCCCACTCGGACGGGCAAAGGCAATCTAGCAAACCACCGATGCGCGCATCCGCCGGAAACGACCGACACCGCAACATGTCTGCGAGTTGTCTACGCGGTGCGTCCTGATTCGCGTGCGGGCGCCATACTTTCTAAAATGCACCACTCCCCCCCGCTCTACCTTCCCCCATGATCAAGTCCTGGCTTGCGCGCCTGCGCATCGAACCCTTCACCCTGGCGTTGCTGTGCACGGTGCTGCTGGCCTCGCTGCTGCCGGTGCAGGGACGCGCGGCGTCGGTGATGGACGTGGTCACCGATCTGGCGATCGCCGCGCTGTTCTTCCTGCATGGCGCGCGGCTGTCGCGCGAGGCCATCGTCGCCGGCGCGCTGCACTGGCGGCTGCACCTGACCATCTTCGCCGCCACCTTCATCCTGTTCCCGCTGCTGGGCCTGCTGTTCAAGCCGCTGTCGCACTGGCTGCTGACCCCGGACCTGTACATCGGTGTGCTGTTCCTGTGCACGCTGCCGTCCACGGTGCAGTCGTCGATCGCCTTCACCTCGATGTCCGGCGGCAACGTGCCGGCGGCGGTGTGCAGCGCCTCGCTGTCGAGCCTGCTCGGGGTGTTCCTGACGCCGCTGCTGATGGGCGTGCTGACCGACGCGCAGAACGCCATGTCCAATCCGCTGGAGGCGATGGGCAAGATCATGCTGCAGCTGTTGGTGCCGTTCGTCGCCGGCCATCTGCTGCAGCGCTGGATCGGCGGCTGGGTCGAACGCCGCCGCGCAGTGCTGCGCTACACCGACCAGAGCACCATCCTGCTGGTGGTGTACACCGCGTTCAGCGCCGCGGTGGTCGAAGGCCTGTGGCGCAAGACGCCGCTGCCGGCGCTGCTCGGCGTCGCCGTGGTCGGCGCGGTGCTGCTGGCGCTGGCGATGGCGTTGATCACCTTCGGCGCACGGCGCCTGGGCTTTTCCCGCGAGGACGAGATTCCGATCGTGTTCTGCGGCTCGAAGAAGAGCCTGGCCACCGGCGTGCCGATGGCCAAGGTACTGTTCGCCAGCGGCAGCCTCGGCGCGATCGTGTTGCCGGTGATGATCTACCACCAGATCCAGCTGATCGTCTGCGCGGTGATCGCGCAACGCTACGCGCGCGCGGCGAAGGCAGAAGCGACCGGCTAGCGGCGAACGGCAAGGGGCGGTCGCGGGCGCCGGCCGGCACGCCGCGCCGACGCGGGCCGCAAGTGCGTGTCATGCGCCGCGCAGCACCTGCACGGGCGGCATATGCAGATGCGCAGCCGGCATGAGCGATGACGGCAACGGCTGCGTACAGTAGACGGCCGGCACGGCCGGCGCCGTGTCTCCCTCCCCTCCCGGTGCCCCCATGAGCCGCATGTTCCGCCGTTCCGCGACGATCTCCGCCAGCCTGGCCGCGCTGCTGGCGCTGAGTGCCTGCCAGCAACCGCCCGCGCCGGCCGCGCCCAAGGCCGCCCCAGCAGCGCCTGCCGCCGACAGCGCCGGCATCGCCTGGCGCGAGGGCGACGTCGACGACGCCTTCGCCGAAGCGCGCGAACACGACAAGCCGGTGCTGCTGTACTGGGGCGCGGCCTGGTGCCCGCCCTGCAACCGGCTCAAGGCCACGCTGTTCAAGGACCCGGCGTTCATCGCCCGCACCCGCGCCTTCGTCGCGGTGCACCTGGACGGCGATTCGGAAGGCGCGCAGGCCTGGGGCGAGCGCTTCGGCGTCAAGGGCTATCCGACCATCATCGTGCTGCGCCCGGACCGCAGCGAGATCACCCGCCTGGCCGGGGACAGCGATACCGTGCGCCTGGCCGAGGCCCTGCGCGTGGCCGCGACCCGCACCACTACCTCGGCGCAGTTGCTGCAGCAAGCGCTGAAGGCGCCGGCCACGCTCAGCGCCGACGACTGGATCCTGCTCGGCGAGTACGGCTGGGCGGTGGATGCGGCCCAACTGGTCAAGCCGGGTCAGGCGGCCGACGTGCTCACGCGCCTGGCCGCGGCCGCGCCGCAGCCGGCCTTGCAACGCCGTTTCGCGTTGCTGGCGCTGGCCGCACAGGATCCGGCCAAGGCTGCCAAGGTGGATGCCAAGCACCGCGCCGCCGACCGCGAACTGCTGCAGGCGGTGCTGGCCGACCCGGCCGAGGTGCGCGCCAACCGCAGCACGCTGACCTATGCGGCGCGCGAGCTGGTGCAGGCCGCGGCCAGCGACGCCGCCGAGCGCACTGCGCTGTCGAACGCGCTGACCCATGCGCTGGACCAGGTCTACGCCGACAGCAGCCTGCCGATCAGCGATCGCCTGGACACCGCCGCCGCGGACATCGCCCTGGCACGCTTGGCGCAAGGCCAGCCGGCCGAGGCCGGCGACGGTCCGCATCCGCCACTGCCGCCGGCGGTGGTCGCCAAGGTGCAGCAGCGCGTGCACTGGGCCGAGCAGGCCGCCAGGACCGACTACGAACGCCAGTCCACGATCAGCAGCGCCGCCGGCCTGCTGGACGCCGCCGGCGACAGCGCCGGCGCCGAGCAACTGCTGCTCGCCGAACTCCAGCGCAGCAAGACGCCGTATTACTACATGCCGGAACTGGCCGGCCTGGCCGAGGCGCGCGGCGACAAGCAGACGGCGCTGTTCTGGCTGAAAAAGGCCTACGAGAGCGCGCAGGGCCCGGCCACCCGCGTGCAGTGGGGCGTGCTCTATGTCGATGGGCTGGTCCGGCTGCAGCCGGACAATGCGGCCGCGATCGAGGCGGCCGCCGGCCAGGTGATCGGGGAGTTGGCCGGCCAGCCGGATGGCTATCACCAGCGCACCCGGCAGCGTTTCGACACCCTGGCCAAGACCCTGCAGGCCTGGAGCAAGGGCCACGACGGCAGCGCGGTGCTCGCGCGGCTGCAGCACAAGATGCAGCAAAGCTGCGGCAGCCAGGAGGGCGACGGCTGCCAGCATTGGCTGGGGTGAGCGCGAGAGGCGCGTCACGCACCACGGCAGGGCACTGCGCCGGCGGCGACCGCCGGTGCCTGCACAGCTACCTGCTCCCGACCCGGCGGATCTGCCGCGTCGCAGGACGCGACAGCCCCCCACACGCCCACGACGCGGCAGACGCGCCGTGGGCTGGGCCGCTCCCGATCAGGCCGCCACGCGCACCGGCGCCGCCTGGTTGGCCGCGCGCTGCTGCTCCTTGGCGGTATGCGCGTTCAGGCCGCTGGCCTGGTTTTCCAGCGCGCGCGCCGCTTCGGCCATCTTTTCGACCAGCGCCGCGTTCTGCTGCGTGGCGGTGTCCATCTGCACCACGATCTGGTTGACCTGGCCGATGCCGGCACTCTGCTCGCGGCTGGCGCCGGCGATGTCGGTCATAATGCGCTGCACCTCGCGCACCGAGCCGAGCAGTTCTTCCATGGTGGCACCGGCGCGTGCGACCAGCGCCGAACCGCGATCGACCTGCTCGCTGGAGCTGGCGATCAGGCCGCGCACTTCCTTGGCCGCATCGGCGCAGCGCTGCGCCAGGCTGCGCACTTCGGTGGCGACCACGGCGAAACCACGGCCCTGCTCGCCCGCACGCGCCGCTTCCACCGCCGCGTTCAGCGCCAGGATGTTGGTCTGGAAGGCGATGCCGTCGATCACGCTGATGATGTCGGCGATCTTGCGTGAGGCGCTCTCGATGCCGGCCATGGTCTGCACCACGTCGCGCACCACCTCGCCACCGCGCTGGGCGACGTCGCTGGCACCATCCACCAGGCGGTTGGCGTGACCGACGTGCTCGACGTTGCGCTGCACGGTGCCGGTGATCTCCTCCATCGAGCTGGCCGCCTCTTCCAGCGCCGCGGCCTGCTGCTCGGTACGCCGGGCCAGATCGTTGTTGTCCTCGACCATCTCCGCGGCCGCGGTCTGCAGCGTGTGCGCCGCCTCGCCGAGCTGACGCGTGGCATGGATGTCCAGCAACGCGCCGACCGCACGCAGCGGGGTGCCGTCGGCGGCGCGCTTGGTCAGGCCGCGCGCGTGGACCCAGCGGTACTCACCGCTCTTCAGCTTGATCCGATACTGAATGTCGAAGCCGGTCCGGCCGGTGCGGTCGTTGATATGCGACGCGAAGGCATTGAGCGCGAATTCCGCGTCCTCCGGATGCAGGCGCGAGGACCAACTGTCGAGCACGTTGGGGAACTCGGCCTCGGAGGCGAAGCCCAGCAACGCGCGGAACTGCGGCGACCACCAGAACTCGTTGGCCGGATTGATCGGATCGCCGGCGGTCACGCTCATGTCCCACAGGCCGTCGTTGAGCATCTGCTGGCCCAGCTCGAAGCGCGTCAGCACGATGTCCAGGAACGCCTCGCGCTCGCGCCGCTCGGTGATGTCGGTCAGCGCGCCGGCCACCCGCAGCGGTAAGCCCTGGGCGTCGCGCTGGGTGGTACCGATCGCGCGGAACCAGCGGTACTGGCCGTTCTTCAGCTGCAGGCGGTAGTCCACGTCGTACGGGGTCTGGCCGCTGCGGTCGCCCAGGTGCTTGGCGAACGCGTCCAGCGTGGCCTGCTTGTCGTCCGGATGCAGGCGCGAGGCCCAACTGTCGAGCACGTTGGGGAAGTCGAGCTCGGAGGAGAAGCCCAGCATCGCGCGGAACTGCGAGGACCACCAGAATTCGTTGGCGGGGTTGATCGGATCGCCGGCGATCACCCGCATTTCCCACAGGCCGTCGGTGGTCGCCTTGGTGACCAGGTCGAAACGGACGCGCATGTCGTCCAGATTGGCGAGGGCGCTGTCGGCCTGCGCACGGGCGCGGTCACGCTCGGCCTCGGCCTCGCGCAGGCGCTCGGTCAGTGCCTGCAGCTTCGCCGCGTCTTGCTTGCTCTTGCCCCACATGGATGTCTCCGCGGCTTTGCCGATCTTGGTCGTTCGCCCGGTAACGACCGCGACCGGCAACACTTGAGCGGAAAACTGAACGACCCGTTCAGGCGATCCAGTGATCGACCAGCAGGAACGCGAACAGCGCCATCAGGTACACGATGGAGTAGCCGAACATGCGCATCGAGAACATCTCGTCCGGCGGATCGAGCATGCGCCAGGCGTACCAGAGGAACACCGCGTCCAGCACCAGGGTGCCGCCGAGGTAGAACACCCCGCTCATGCCCACCGCCACCGGCAGCAGCGTCACCACCACCAGCAGCACCGTGTACACCAGGATCTGCCGGCGGGTATGCGCCACGCCATGGGTGACCGGCAGCATCGGGATCGAGGCCTTGGCGTAGTCGGCGCGGCGGAAGATCGCCAATGCCCAGAAGTGCGGCGGCGTCCACACGAAGATGATCAGCACCAACAGCGAGGCATAGGCCCAGTCCCACTGGCCCTGCATGCCGGTGATCGCGGCCCAGCCCAGCAGCGGCGGCGCCGCGCCGGCCAGGCCGCCGATGACGATGTTCTGCGGCGTGGTGCGCTTGAGGAACACCGTGTAGATCACCGCATAGCCGATCAGCGAGGCGAAGGTCAGCACCGCGGTGATCCCGTTGACCCACACCACCAGCACGGTCATCGACAGCGCCGTCAGCAGGGTAGCGAACAGCAGCACCTGCCACGGCAGCACCTTGCCCACCACCAGCGGACGCCAGGAGGTGCGCGCCATCTGCGCATCGATGCGTGCGTCCAGCAGCTGGTTGATCGCCGCCGCCGCCGAGGCCGCCAGCCAGATGCCGAAGAAGCCGAGCAGGCCGGTGCGCACCTGCGCCCAGGTCGGCAGCCCCGGGATCGCCAGGCACATGCCGACCAGGGCGGTGAACACGATCAGCGCCACCACCTTGGGCTTGGTCAGGTCCCAGTAGTCGCGCCAGTGGACGCGATGCGCGCTCATTGCGGCGCCCGCAAGCGCGCCAGCAACGACACCAGCACGAACAGCAGCGCCACCGCGCCGGCGTTGTGCAGCACCGCCACCGGCAAGGGCAGCGCCAGCTTGACGTTGAGGATGCCCAGGCACACCTGCGCGACCAGCAGCAGCGCCAGCGCCGCGGCCCAGCCGCGCATGCCCGGCGTGCGGCTCAGGCGCCAGCTCAGCCACAGCAGGTAGGCCGCCACCACCATCGCCATCATCCGGTGCGCCATCTGGATGGCGATGCGCGCCGCGCCGTCGAGCACGCCGCCTTCGTAGTCCACGCCGATGCCACGCCACAGGGTGAAGCCCTCGCGGAAATCGTGCGGCGGCCACCACTGGCTGACGCAGCGCGGGAAGTTGTCGGCCGACCAGCTGCCGCCGCCGCAGGCCAACGCCGCGTAGTTGGCGCTGACCCAGCCGCCCAGGGCGATCTGCAGCACCAGCACCGCCACGCCCAGGCGCAGCAGCCACTTCAGGCGTGGCGCATCGGCCAGGGTGATCGGCAGATGGGTGGCGCGCCAGGCCATCCATACCAGCAGCGAGAACATCAGCAGGCCGCCCAGCAGGTGGCCCATCACCACGATCGGCTTGAGCAGCAGGGTCACCGTCCACATGCCCAGCAGGGCCTGGAAGATCACCACCGACAGGGTCAGCACCGCGGCACGGGCCAGGTCGTCGTTGGACCAGCGCAGCGCCGCCAGCAGCAGGATCGCCTCGCCGCCGACCGCCACCAGCATCGCCAGCCCCGGCCAGCCGGACATGTACAGCGGGATCGACAGCGCCACCAGCGCCGCCGCCGTGACGATCTGGGCGATGCCGAGCCGGCGCCGCCGCGCCGCCAGCAGCGACAGCACCAGCACCTCCACGCCCAGCGCCCCGGCCAGGAAGCGGTGGATCTGCTCGCGCCACGCCTTGTGCGTCTCCAGCGGCCGGATCTTGCTGGCGGCGTGGGTATCGGCTTCGGCACTGGTCTGCGGCCAGGTGATGCGGCCGTAGCAGGTCGGCCAGTCCGGGCAGCTCATGCCCGCATCGGACAGGCGCACGAACGAGCCGAACATGATGGTGCTGGCGGTGAACAGCGCCGCCAGCCAGGCCATGCGGTGGAAATGCCGGAACAGCGCCGGGCGCGCGAACAAGGTCATAGGAAGCGGCTCACAGGAGTTTCAGCAGTTTCGCCAGGTCCGCGCGCAACCCGGCCGGGTCGAACCCGGGGGCATAGCGCAGCACCACGAAACCGTTCGGATCGATGACGTAGACCGGAACCCCGCCCGCATCGCGCACCCGCGGCAGCGCCGCCAGCAGCGCCGGATCCGCGCGCAGCGCCTGCACCTGCGGCAAAGCCTGGGCGGCAGCCGGCGGAGTGCCGATCCACAGGATCTGCACGTGGTCTGCATCGTGGCCGAACAGCTGCCAGACCTTGTCCAGATCGCGCGCCAGCGCCTCGCAGGCGCTGCCGCAGTCCGCCTGCGGCGCCAGCGCGATGCGCCACAGCCGCCGCTGCGGCTCCCAGGCGTAGACGCGGCCGTCGGCCAGCCGCGGCTGCAGCGCGCGCAGGTCGGCCGGCGGCTGCAGCAGTTCGCCGTGGTTGCGGCTGGCGGCCGGCTGCCAGCCGGAAAAGCGCAACGCGCCGGCGACCAGCATCGAGCCGAAGAAC
Organism: Xanthomonas sp. LF06-19; assembly: GCF_034105425.1. Classification (NCBI taxonomy): domain Bacteria; kingdom Pseudomonadati; phylum Pseudomonadota; class Gammaproteobacteria; order Lysobacterales; family Lysobacteraceae; genus Xanthomonas; species Xanthomonas sp. LF06-19. Next base: position 53,651 of record NZ_JAXGGH010000014.1, read on the forward strand.
AGGACGAACAACACGATCAGCGGCCAGCGGCCGCGTGCGGCCGCCGGGCGCGGGGCCGGGGTGGGAGCATTCATGCCGGGGATTTTCTCATGCGCGCGCGCTCAGCGCCCGCCCCGTCCTCGGCGCGCACGCCAGCTGAGCAGCGCTGCGGTGACCAGCACCGCCAGCGCCAGGCCGAACCATTGCACCGCGTAACCCAAGTGGCGCTCGGGCGGCAGCGTGTTCGGCAGCAGGTCCAGGTCGCGCGGATAGCCCAGCGGCAAGGCCGGATCCAGGCGCAGCACCTGCGACAAAATGTCGCGGCGGCCGAGTGCCTCGCCGATCGCCGCCGGCTCGATGCGCATCGCCAGCCAGCGCTGCGGCGACGGCGCCGCGACCAGCGCCGGGCCCAGGGTCAATCCATGCGACGGTGGCGGCCCGAGCAGGCCGACCAGCGTGTAGCGGCCGTGCAGCGGTGCCGGCTCGGGCAGCGCGCGATCGGCCGGCAGCGGCAGCCAGCCCAGTTCCACCAGCAGCGGCGCCGCCGCGCCGTCGGCCAGGAACGGCTGGTACACCTTCACCCCGCTGCGGCCCTGCCGCAGTTGGTTGTCGAGCAGGATCTGCCCGGGCAGGAAGCGGCCGGCACCATGCACCCAGCGCAACTGGCCTGGCGGCGTCGCACGCAGCGCGTCGGCCAGCGTCTGCGGACGATCGCGCACATGCGCCGCCTGCGCCAACAGCGCCTGCTTCTCGTGCATGCGCTGCAACTGCCAGCGGCCGAGCATGCAAAAGCACAGCGCCACCGCCAGCGCGACGCTCCAGCCCAGCCACAGCGGCATGCGCCGGCGCGCACCCACGCGCGAGGCAGCGGCGAGGGTCATAATGCGGACACACCATGCGCCGAGACGCCCATGAACGACTCGCTGAAGACTTTGCTGATCGTCGCGTTCCTGCTGCTCATCCTGTGGAACCTGGGCGCCGGCCTGTACTACCTGTTGGTGGACCGCGGCCAGAGCAAGCGCACGGTGAACGCGTTGACCTGGCGCATCGGCCTATCGGTGTGCCTGATCCTGCTGGTGATCCTGGGCATCTATACGGGAGTGATCAAGCCCCACGGACTTGGCCGCTGAGAAGCCGGGAATGGGGAATCGGGAAAAGAGAATCGGCAAAGCGGGAGCGCAAGCGAAAGCCGCGCTTGCGATTCCCCATTCCCGATTCCCTATTCCCAGCCCTCAAAGCACATAGACGAACAGGAACAGCGCCAGCCACACCACGTCGACGAAGTGCCAGTACCACGCCGCCGCTTCGAAGGCGAAGTGGTTGTCGCGGCTGAAGTGGCCGCGGCTGATCCGCAGCAACATCACCAGCAGCATGATCGTGCCCAGCAGCACGTGCGCGCCGTGGAAGCCGGTGAGCATGAAGAAGGTCGAGCCGTAGATGCCCGAGCCCAGGGTCAGGTTGAGTTCCTTGTAGGCATGCATGTACTCCTCGGCCTGGAAGTACAGGAAGGTGCAGCCCAGCGCCACGGTCAGCGCCTGGAACACCATCAGCCGGGTGCGCTGACCGGCCTTGAGCGCGTGGTGGGCGATGGTCAGGGTGACGCCGGAGCTGAGCAGGATCAGCGTGTTGATCAGCGGCAGGCCCCAGGCCGGGATGGTCTGGAACTGGCCGCCGATGCCGCCCGGGCCGTTGGTCGGCCAGGCGGCGGAGTAGCCGTCCCACAGCAGCGCATTGGTCATCACCCCGTCGCCCTCGCCGCCCAGCCACGGCAGGATGAAAGTGCGGGTGTAGAACAGCGCGCCGAAGAAAGCGCCGAAGAACATCACCTCGGAGAAGATGAACCACACCATGCCCATGCGGAACGACACGTCGACCTGGCGGTTGTAGTGCCCGGCGATCGATTCGCGGATCACATCGCCGAACCACATGAACAGCGTCGCCACCAGCATCGCGATGCCGGTGAAGAAGGTCCACTTGCCCCAGGACGCGTCGTTGAGCCAACTGGCCACGCCGATCATGGTCACGAACATCGCGATCGAGCCGATGAACGGCCAACGGCTCTGGCTGGGCACGTAGTAGGCGTTGGCGGTGGCGTCGGTGCTGGGCTGGGCCATGGCAGGCATTCCGGTCGGGTCAGGGAGCCGCGCGCGCGGAACCGGCCAGTTTCGGCGATCCCAGTTCCGCGCTCAGCGCATCGTTCTTGTAGAAGGTGTAGGACAGGGTGATGGTGCTGATGTCGCTGGGCAGGTTGGGATCGACGATGAAGCGCACCGGCATGTCGCGCTTCTCGCCAGCCTGCAGGGTCTGCGCGGTGAAGCAGAAGCACTCGGTCTTGGTGAAGTAGCCCGAAGCGCGCGCCGGCGCCACCGAGGGCACCGCACTGCCGACGATGGCGTGCGCGCCATCGTTGTGCGCGTAGTACAGCGCCTCGTTGAGTTCGCCCGGCACCACCTGCATGGTCAGCTGCTCCGGATGGAACGACCAGGGCAGCTTGGAGTTCACCCCGCCATCGAACTGCACAGTGACCGTGCGCTTGCCCGCGAGCGGTTTGCCGGCCTGCGGCCCTTCGCCGGGGCCGCGCTCCAGGCGCACGCCGAATACCTTCTCGCAGGCGATGCGGTACAGCGGCACCAGCGAGAAGGTCAGCACGAACACCGCCAGCGCCACGCCGACCAGCTTGAACAGCCCGGCGCTGCTGTGCACCCGCGGCGCTGGCGCGTTCATCGGCCCAGCACCCCCGAAAGGACGAAGGCGACGTAGATCGCCAGCGCCACCGCGCCGACCACCAGCGCGGTGCGCACCGCACGTTTGCGGCGCAGGACCAGGTCGTCGAGCGGCGGTTGCGCGGTCATCAGTGGCTGATGTCGTCGTGGGCCAGGTCGCCGGGCTTGAGCACCGGCGGCAGGGTGAAGGTGTGCGCCGGCGCCGGCGACGGCACCGTCCACTCCAGGCCGCGCGCGCCTTCCCACGAGCGTGCTTCGGCACGCGCGCCATTGCGCAGCGACGCCAGCAGGATGCCGGCCATCAGGAACGGGGTGACGAACATGCCGAACGCGCCGATCGAGCTGACCAGGTTCCAGTCGGCGAACACCACGTTGTAGTCGGGGATGCGCCGCGGCATGCCGGCCAGGCCGAGGAAGTGCTGCGGGAAGAACAGCAGGTTGACGAACAGCATCGTCCACCAGAAGTGGAACTTGGCCCAGGTCTCGTTGTACATGCGCCCGGTCCACTTCGGCCACCAGTAGTACACCGCCGCGATCAGCGCGAACACCGCGCCGGTGACCAGCACGTAGTGGAAGTGCGCGACCACGAAATAGGTGTCGTGGTATTGGAAGTCGGCCGGCACGATCGCCAGCATCAGCCCGGAGAAACCGCCGATGGTGAACAGGATCACGAAGGCGATGGCCCACAGCATCGGCGACTCGAAGGTCATCGAGCCCTGCCACATGGTGCTGACCCAGTTGAACACCTTCACCCCGGTGGGGATGGAGATCAGCATGGTGGCGAACATGAAGTAGATCTCGCCGCCCAACGGCATGCCCACGGTGAACATGTGGTGCGCCCAGACGATGAAGCTCAGGAACGCGATCGCCGCGATCGCGTAGACCATCGCCTGGTAGCCGAACAGCGGCTTGCGGCTGAAGGTCGGGATGATTTCGCTGATCACGCCGAACGCCGGCAGGATCATGATGTAGACCTCGGGATGCCCGAAGAACCAGAAGATGTGCTGGTACATCACCGGGTCGCCGCCGCCGGCGGCGTTGAAGAACGAGGTGCCGAAGAACTTGTCGGTGAGCAGCATGGTCACCGCGCCGGCCAGCACCGGCATCACCGCGATCAGCAGGAACGCGGTGATCAGCCAGGCCCAGCAGAAGATCGGCATCTTCAGCAGGTCGATGCCCGGCGCGCGCATGTTGAGCACGGTGGCGATGATGTTGATCGCGCCCATGATCGAGCTGATGCCGGCGACGTGGATGGCGAACACCGAGAAGGCGACGTTGTAGCCGCCCTGCAGCATCAGCGGCGGATACATGGTCCAGCCGCCGGCCGGCGCGCCGCCGGGCAGGAACAGGGTCAGCAGCAGCAGAGTGAAGGCCACCGGCAGCAGCCAGAACGACCAGTTGTTCATGCGCGGCAGCGCCATGTCCGGCGCGCCGATCTGCAGCGGGATCATCCAGTTGGCCAGGCCGACGAAGGCCGGCATCACCCCGCCGAAGATCATCACCAGCGCGTGCACGGTGGTCATCTGGTTGAAGAACTCGGGCTTGACGAACTGCAGGCCCGGCTGCGCCAGTTCGGCGCGGATCACCACGCTCATCGCCGCACCGATGACGAACATGGTGAAGCTGAAGAGCAGGTACAGCGTGCCGATGTCCTTGTGGTTGGTGGAGAAGAACCAACGCTCGACGAAGCTCTGCTGATGCCCGTGCTCGTCGTGGTGATCGACTGCCGAATGGGCCATGGCGGCTACCTCAGAAAAGGAATGCTGGAGATCAGGCGGCTTGCACGATCAGGTGCGAGTCGGAACGAGGACGCGACAGCCGCGCCTGCGGCGGCGGTGCCGGCGCCTGGGCGTCGGCGGGCGCGGCAGCGGGTTCGGCGGAGGCCGGCGCAGCAGCCGGGGCCGCCGCCGGCGTGGCCGGCGCGGGCGCAGCGGCGGGCGCCGGCTTGCGCGATGCCAGCCACTTCTGGAAGTCCTGCTTGCTCACCGCCTCGACCACGATCGGCATGAAGCCGTGGTCCTTGCCGCACAGTTCGGCGCACTGGCCGCGGTACACCCCGGGGGTGTCGATGCTGGTCCAGGCCTCGTTGATGATCCCGGGGATGGCGTCCTGCTTCCAGCCCAGCGCCGGCACCCACCAGGCGTGGATGACGTCGTCGGCGGTGATGACAAAGCGCACCTTGGTGTTCACCGGGAGCACCAGCCGGTTGTCCACGTCCAGCAGGTAGTGCGGGTCGTGCTCGGCCGTCGGCACCGCGCCGCTCTGCCGCAGGCGGTCGGAACTGCGCGCCAGGCGGCTGGTGAACGAGACGTTCTCGCCCAGGTATTCGTAGCGCCACATCCACTGGTAGCCGGTGACCTTCACCGTCATCTCGGCATCGCGGGTGTCGTACATCGCGATCAGCTTGGCGGTGGCCGGCCACGCCATCACGATCAGGATCAGCACCGGGATCACCGTCCACACGATCTCGGCCTTGGTGTTGTGGCTGAACTGCGCCGGCACCGCGCCCTTGGACTTGCGGAACTTGAAGATCGCATAGGCCATCGCGCCGAACACCAGCACGCCGATGACCACGCACACCCACAACGCGACCATGTGCGCGTCGTAGGCGTTGCGCGCGCTCTGGGTGACGCCCCTGCCCATGTTGAGCTGCCACGGCTTGGGATCGGCCGATTGCGCCCACGCCAGCGGTGCGGCCATCGCCGCCGCCAACGCCATCCCGCCCCTGACCGCCTGTTGCACCCACCCGCCGCGTTGCTTCATTGCCTAGACCCCTTGGAGCGTCATCGGTTGCGGCCGGTCACGGCCGCGAGCAAGCCTTCCAGGGTCTGCGCCAGTTGCCGGCGTTCGTCGGGGCCGAGGAATTCGCCGACCCGGACCTGCTTGCCGCTGGATGCCAGCACCACCCTGTCGTCGCCTTCGATCCGCAACCGCACCCAATGCGGGTGGGCGCGGAACGCCGGCGTTCCTGCATTCGGACGGGTCACTTCCACGCAGGCCGGACCCACCCGGATATCCTCTTCGCGCTCGCCGCCACGCCACGACCAATGCAGCGCGAGCGCCACCACGATGCTGTGCAACAGGGCGAACGCAGGCGCGAACACATTGCCGGCGAGCCACCCCAGCCCAGCCACGGCCCACATCGCCCCGGCCAGTGCGACGAACAACAGAACGAATTGCCGGGCATTCAACGCCCGCGGCGGTCGCAGCCGCAGCTGCGTACCCGACCCCTCCGGAGAAAACGGAAACATTTCGATCATGTCGAACCGCCGCTTCCGAACCGCTCGTGCCCGAGCCGCGAGCACGCCTGGATGGTAGCCCCCGGCCTGCGCGGCGGCAAGCGCGCGTTCACCACAAAAAATGCTGTAGCGCAACAAGATGTGCGTTCAGCCTGGACGCGTCCGCCATCGCCGTGGCGATGCCGGCAACCCCCTGCGCGTGCAGGCGCTGACATAAAATAGCGGGCTCTGTCCCTGGCCTTTCCCGCATGAACGCTCTGCCTGGCGCCGGCTCTGTCCCGGCGATGCCGTCCGCGTCTCCTTCGCCCTTGCTGTCCCCCGAACTCCCGCCCGCGCCGCAGGCCCTGCGCGCGGCGATCACCGCCGCCTGGCTCAAGGACGAAGCCGAACACGTACGCGAACTGCTCGAGCAGGCGCGCCTGCCCGCGGCCGACCAGGCCAGGGTGCAGGCGCTGGCCGCCGACCTGGTCACCCGCGTGCGCGCCCGCGCCCAGGACCAGGGCGCGATCGAGGCCTTCATGCGCCAGTACGACCTCGGCAGCGAGGAAGGCGTGCTGCTGATGTGCGTGGCCGAAGCGCTGCTGCGCATCCCCGACCAGGACACCGCCGACAAGCTGATCCGCGACAAGCTCGGCGATGCGGACTGGAAGAAGCACATGGGCGAGAGCGACTCGATCCTGGTCAATGCGTCGACCTGGGGCCTGATGCTCACCGGCAAGCTGGTGCAGATCAACGACCTCACCCGCGCCGACGTGTCCGGCGCGTTCAAGCGCCTGATCGGCCGCGTCGGCGAGCCGGTGATTCGTCTGGCGGTGCGCCAGGCGATGAAGATCATGGGCCATCAGTTCGTGATGGGCCGGACCATCGGCGAGGCGCTGACCCGCTCGAAGAAGGGCGACAACGCCCACTACCGCTACTCGTTCGACATGCTCGGCGAAGGCGCGCTGACCATGAAGGACGCGCAGCGCTACCTCGACGCCTACCGCCAGGCGATCCACGCCATCGGCAAGCATTTCGCCGCGCAGCGCCAGCAGGGCGGCGGCAAGGACGCGGTGTTCGCCGCACCCAGCATCTCGATCAAGCTCTCGGCGCTGTATCCGCGCTACGAGCACGCCAAGCGTGCGCGGGTGATGGCCGAACTGGTGCCCGGCGTGCTGGAACTGGCGCAACTGGCCAAGTCCTATGGCATCGGCTACACGGTCGACGCCGAAGAAGCCGACCGCCTGGAACTGTCGCTGGACATCATCGAGGCCACCTTCTCCGATCCCTCGCTGGACGGTTGGGAGGGCTACGGCCTGGCGGTGCAGGCATACCAGAAGCGCACCCCGTACACGATCGATTTCCTCGCCGACCTGGCGCGCCGCGTCGGCCGCCGCATCCCGGTGCGCCTGGTCAAGGGCGCCTACTGGGACGCGGAGATCAAGCGCGCGCAGGTCGAGGGCCACCCGGGCTATCCGGTGTTCACCCGCAAGCAGAACACCGACGTGTCCTACCTGGCCTGCGCCAAGCGCCTGTTCGCGCATAGCGATGCGCTGTATCCGATGTTCGCCACCCACAACGCGCAGACCATCGCCGCGGTGCGCGCCATCGCCGGCGGCCGCGACTACGAGCACCAGAAGCTGCACGGCATGGGCGACGACCTCTACGCCGAGGTGATCCCCGCCGACCGCCTCGGTGTGCCCTGCCGCGTGTACGCGCCGGTGGGCTCGCACGAGGACCTGCTGCCGTACCTGGTGCGGCGCCTGCTGGAGAACGGCGCCAACTCCAGCTTCGTCAACCGCATCACCGACGAAGACGTGGCCATCGAAGACCTGATCCGCGACCCGGTCGAGGCCGTGTCCGCATTCGCCTCCATCCCGCATCCGAAGATTCCGCTGCCGGTCGATCTGCTGCGCAGCCAGAACCACAACAGGAAGAACTCCATGGGCGCCAATCTCGCCAACGACAACGATCTGCGCGCGCTGGCCGACCAGCTCAACACCGCGCTCAAGCCCTGGCAGGCCGCGCCGCTGGTGCCCGGCGCGGTGATCGCCGGCGACGCCCTGGCGGTCGCCAACCCGGCCGACCATCGCCAGATCGTCGGCCACTGGAAGCCGGCCGATGCCTCCACCGTGGAGAAGGCGCTGAGCAACGCCGCGGCCGCCTACCCGGCCTGGAACCGCACCCCGGCCGCCAGCCGCGCCACCATTCTCGAACATGCCGCCGACCTGCTGGAAGCGCGCATGCCCGAGTTCATGGCGCTGTGCGTCAAGGAAGCCGGCAAGACCCTGCCCGACGGCGTCGCCGAAGTGCGCGAGGCGGTGGATTTCCTGCGCTACTACGCCGGCCAGGCGCGCGCGCAGTTCGGTGCGCCCGAGCGCCTGCCCGGGCCGACCGGCGAATCCAACGAACTGCAGCTGCACGGCCGCGGCGTGTTCGTGTGCATCAGCCCGTGGAATTTCCCGCTGGCCATCTTCCTCGGCCAGGTCGCCGCGGCGCTGGCCGCCGGCAACAGCGTCATCGCCAAGCCGGCCGAGCAGACCAACCTGGTCGGCCATGCCGCGGTGAAGCTGCTGCACGAAGCCGGCGTGCCGGAGGCGGTGGTGCAGTTCCTGCCCGGCGACGGCGCCACCGTCGGCGCCGCGCTGACCCGCGATCCGCGCGTGGCCGGCGTCGCCTTCACCGGCTCCACCGAGACCGCGCGCGCGATCAACCGTGCGCTGGCCGCGCGCGATGCCGCCATCGGCGTGCTGATCGCCGAGACCGGCGGCCAGAACGCCTTCATCGCCGACTCCTCGTCGCTGCCGGAAGCGGTGGTCAAGGACGCGATCTCCAGCGCCTTCATCTCCGCCGGCCAGCGCTGCTCGGCCGCACGCGTGCTGTTCGTGCAGGACGACATCGCCGACAAGGTGATGACCATGCTGGCCGGCGCCATGGCCGAGCTGAAGGTCGGCGACCCCGGCCTGCTGTCCACCGACGTCGGCCCGGTGATCGATGCCGATGCGCTGCAGATCCTCACCGACCACGCCGCGCGCATGGACCGCGAAGCGCGCGCGATCGCCGTGGCCGCCACCGACGACGCCACCGCGCACGGTAGCTTCTTCGCCCCGCGCGCCTACGAGCTGCAGTCGCTGACGCAGCTGCAGCGCGAGATCTTCGGCCCGGTGCTGCACGTGATCCGCTGGAAGGCCGACCAGCTCGACGCGGTGATCGACCAGATCAACGCCACCGGCTACGGCCTGACCCTGGGCGTGCATTCGCGCATCGACGAGACCATCGAGCGCATCGCCTCGCGCGTGGCGGTGGGCAACGTCTACGTCAACCGCAACCAGATCGGCGCGGTGGTCGGCGTGCAGCCGTTCGGCGGCCAGGGCCTGTCCGGCACCGGACCCAAGGCCGGCGGCCCGCACTACCTGCTGCGCTTCGCCACCGAGAAGGTGGTGACCGTCAACACCACCGCCGCCGGCGGCAACGCCTCGCTGCTGACCCTGGGCGACTGACCGGCCCGCTTCGGCGCAGCGTTCCGCCCGGAACCTGCGCCGAGCGCCGCCTGCCGCAGCGCGCGCCGTGCGCCGCGGACAGGCATAAAAAAAGCCCCGCCGAAGCGGGGCTTTTTCGTGGAACTGCGAAGCGCCTGCGATCAGAACTTGTAGTTGACCGAGGCCGCCAGCACGTTGCCGCTCACGTCGTAGTCGCCGACCAGGCGGTTGCCGGTGGCGCTGGTGGTGGCGATGCTCGGATCGTTGGTGAACAGGTGGGTGTAGCCGAAGCTGTACTCGGTCTGCTCGGACGGCTTCCAGGTCAGACCCAGCGAGACCCACTTGCGGCTCGCGTCCGGCACGCGCACGTCGCGGTGCTGGTCGGTGGTCGGGGTCTGGTCGTAGGCCAGGCCGCCACGCAGGGTCAGCGTGTCGCTCATGCGGTAGTCGGCGCCCAGCGACACGAAGGTGGTGTCGCGGTACGAGAAGTCCAGCACGCTGTCGGGCTGGTTGGAGGCGAAGTCGACGGTGACCTTGTCGAACTTGCTCCAGGCGGTGCGGGTGACGTCGGCCATCACCGTCCACTGCTCGTTGATGTCGTGGGTGAAGCTGGCGGTGGCGCTGGCCGGCAGCTTGACGGTGGCGCGGCCCTTGGTGTCGACGAAGGTGCCCGGCGCGGCGAAGGCCAGCACGGTGGCGGCATTGCCCGGCACGGTGAAGTCGGCGTCGCCGTCGGTGATCTTGTGCTCGACCTGCGAGCGGTAGCTGAAGCCGATGTGGGTGTGCTCGTCGACGCTGAACAGGCCGCCCAGGGTGAAGCCGACCGCGGTGTTGTCGCCCTTGATGCGCGAGAAACCGTCGGCGCTGCCCGGCGCGAAGCCCGGCACGCGGCGCGAGGCCAGGACGGTGCCGAAGTCGATGGCGTTGGTCAGTTCGATGTCCAGGCGCTCGGCGAACACGGACGCGCCGAAGGACACGTACGGGTTGACGTCGTAGGAGAAGGCGAAGTTCAGGTCGATCGCCTGCAGTTCGGTCTTCACGCCGTTGTAGCGGCCGACCCAGTCGCGGTCGTATTCGGTCTTGAAGCCGAACGGCACGGTCAGCGAGGTGCCGAAGTGCATGTTGTTGTTTTCGCCGAACGGCATGTGGAAGTACGCGGCCGGAACCGGCGCGATCATGCCGGCGTCGCCGCCACGGCCACCGGAGATCGGCTGGCCATTGGCGTAGGTGCCGCCGTTGCCCTGGTACTTGGCCGAGAACTGGATGGCGCTGACGTCGGCCTGGAACACCTTGCCGTCGAGCTGGCGCATGCCGGCCGGGTTCACGGCGATGATCGAGGCATCGCCGGGGGCGCTACCGGAGCCGGCGAAGGCGCGGCCCAGACCCTTGGCGCTGTTCTCCTTGAGCTGGAACGCGGCGCCGTGCGCCTGGCCCATGGCCAGCGCGCCGACGATGCCGACGGCCAGAGCGGTGAAACGGACGAACTGGGTTGCGTTTTGCATGGCTAGCTTTCTCCGGAAGACGAGTGTCTGTGTTCGCGCCTGCGCATTCCCGGGCCGGAATGGTCCAGGAATGCGCGCCGGAGTCCCCTCCCGACATACGACGCCGTATGCGAGTATACCCCGCACCGTTAACTAAACAATAACGACATGATGCGTTCAGCTTCGTGTGGAGTCGGCGTGCGTTCAGCCGGATGAAGTCGTTATCGTGGCGTCCCTGGCGGTCTCCGGCTCCCCCGTTCCCTCGCATGTTCGTTTCCATCCCCTCCCGCGAACGCACCACGCTGCGCTGGGCCACGCCGTTGTTGTTCGCGGCGATGTGGCTGGCCTTCCTGTGGTCGATCAGCCGCCCCGACGAGGCCCGCGCGACCCTGTGGCTGGACTGGGGCGCGCTCTCGGCCGGGGTGGGCAGCCCGCGCGACTGGCTGGCCACGGTGCAGGACGGCAGCGTGCTGCGCCTGTTCACCGCGCTGTTCCTGCACGCCGACTGGTCGCACCTGCTCGGCAACCTGGTGTTCCTGCTGATCTTCGGCCTGCCCGCCGAACGCGTGCTGGGGCCGTGGCGGTTCCTGCTGCTGTTCCTGGGCGGCGGGGCGATTTCCAACCTGGCCGCGGTGTTCGCGGTCGGCACCCCGGACCGGGTGATCATCGGCGCCAGCGGCGCGGTCTCGGCGCTGATCGGCACCTACCTGGCGCTGTTCCCGCGAGCCAAGCTCGGCGTGGTGCTGCCGCTGGGGCTGTTCCTGGAATTCGTGCGCGCCCCGGCCTCGCTGCTGATCGGCACCTGGGCGGCGCTGCAGGTGGTGTTCGCCTACATCGGCCCGGCCTTCGGCATGGTGGCGTGGTCGGCGCACCTGGCCGGCTTCGCCTTCGGCATGATCTACGGGCTGTACGTGCGCGCGGCGATCGCGCGGCGGCTGCGCAAGCGCAAGGGCTTCTGAGCCGCCTGCGGCAACGGCGCCCGTATACTGCGCGCATGTTCAAGCATCTGTACAAAGTGACCTTCCTCAACCACGGCAAGGTCTACGAGCTGTACTGCCAGCACGTGGGCAGCAGCCATCTGTGGGGCTTCACCGAGATCGGCACGCTGGTGTTCGACGTGCACGACGGGCTGGTGATCGATCCCACCGAGGAACGCCTGCGCGAGGAGTTCGGCGACACCAAGACGCTGCATCTGCCGATGCAGAGCATCGTGCGCATCGAGGAAGTGGAGAAGAAGGGCCAATCGACGATCCGCGACGCGGCCACCGGCGAGAAGGTGGTCACGCCGTTCCCGATGCCCGGCAAGCCACGCTGAGCCGATGCGCATCCTGATCGCCGACGACTATCAGGATGCGGTGCGCCACCTGCCCTGCTTCGCGCGGCTGCAGGCGCACAACGTGCGGGTGCTGACCGCGCTGGCGCCCGACCGCGAGACCTTCGTTCGCCACGCCGCCGAGGCCGAGGCGCTGGTGCTGATCCGCGAGCGCACCCGCATCGACGCCGCCCTGCTGGCGCGCCTGCCGAAGCTGCGCCTGATCAGCCAGACCGGGCGGATCGGTGAGCACCTCGACCTGGCCGCCTGCATCGCCCGCGGTGTGGCCGTGGCCGAAGGCGTCGGCGCGCCCGTGGCACCGGCGGAACTGACCTGGGCGCTGCTGATGGCCGCCAGCCGGCGCCTGCTCGCCTACCGCGATGCGCTGCGGGCCGGGCACTGGCAGGCCACCGGCGATGCGCAGCTGGGCCGCAGCCTGGACGGACTGACCCTGGGCATCTGGAGTTACGGCAAGATCGGCCGCCGCGTCGCCGCCTACGGCCGCGCCTTCGGCATGCGCGTGCAGGTGTGGGGGAGCGAGGACAGTTGTGCGCAGGCGCGCGCCGACGGCTTCGCGGTCGCCGCCAGCCGCGAGGCGTTGTTCGCCGAGAGCGACGTGCTCAGCCTGCATCGCCGCCTGGTCGCGGCCACCCGCCACCAGATCGGACTGGACGACCTGCTGCGGATGAAACCCGATGCGCTGCTGGTCAACACCAGCCGTGCCGAACTCATCGCGCCCGGCGCGCTGCTGGCCGCGCTGGACGCCGGCCGTCCCGGACAGGCGGCACTGGACGTGTTCGAGCAGGAACCGGTGCTGGATCCGCAGCATCCGCTGCTGCGGCATCCGCGGGTGCTGGCGACGCCGCACCTGGGCTACGTCGAACAGGGCAGCTACGACCTGTATTTCGGCGCCGCCTTCGACAACGTGCTGGCCTTCGCCGCCGATGCGCCGCAGCGGCTGGCCAATCCAGAGGTCCTCAGCGTCGCCGACTGAGCGGCTGGCCACCGACGCCGCGCGCGATGGCGAGGTGGGCCGCCGTCGGCTCAGGTGCCGGAGGCCGGCGCAGGCCCGGTCTTGTCGGAGCCGGTCTTGTCGGACTCGGTCTTGGCAGGTTCGGACTTGGTGGGCTCGGGCTTGGTCGGTTCCGCCGCCGGCTGCTTCGCCGGGGCTGCCTTCGGCGCCGCGCCCGCCGGCTTGTGCGCCGGCTTGGCCTTGCCCTTGCCGGCCGGTGCCGCCGCGGCCGCCCGCGCCACCGCGCCGGGCTGCTTCAGTTCGGCCAGCGCCTGCGCGATCGGGCCGTCGCCCGGCAGCACGTCGCCGGCGGTGTAGCCCTCGGCGCCCTCGTCGTCGCCATGCAGGTGGCCCGGCAAGGTCGCTTCGCTGTAGTCGGCGATCGCCGCCGGCTTGTCGGCATCGTCCGCGCTGGCCTCCGGATGCAGCACCACATCGGGCACGATGCCGCTGGCCTGGATCGATTTGCCGCTGGGGGTGTAGTACCGCGCCGTGGTCAGCTTGACCGAGTCGCCGTTGTCCAGCGGCAGCACGGTCTGCACCGAGCCCTTGCCGAAGGTGCGGCTGCCGACGATGCGCGCGCGCTTGTTGTCGCGCAGCGCACCGGCCAGCACTTCCGAGGCGCTGGCCGAACCGGCATCCACCAGCACCACCATCGGCGCGCCGTTGAGCAGATCGCCGGGGGTGGCGTCGAACTTGGAATCGCTGACCGAGATTCGCCCGCGGGTGCTGACGATGGTGCCCTTGTCGAGCACGTCGTCGGCCACCTGCACCGCCGCGGTCAGCAGGCCGCCCGGATTGCTGCGCAGGTCCAGCACCAGGCCGCGCAGCTTGCCGCCGGCCTGCGCCTGCAACTGCTGCAACTGCTTGTGGAAATCGGCGCCGGTGTCGGCCTGGAAGGTGCTGATGCGGATGTAGCCGTAGCCGGGTTCGAGCATGCGGCTGCGCACGCTGGCCACGCGGATGGTCTGCCGGGTCAGGGTCACGTCGAACGGCTTGGCGACCTTGTCGCGGGCGATGGTCAGTACGACCTTGCTGCCCGGCTCGCCGCGCAGCGGCTCCATCGCCTTGACCGCGCTGATCGGCTTGCCGTCGATGGCGATGATGATGTCGCCCGAGCGCAGGCCGGCGCGCGCGGCAGGCGTGTCGTCGATCGGCGACACCACCTTGAGCGTGTTGTCCGGCAGTTGCAGCAGCTCCACGCCGATGCCGTCGTAGGCGCCGCTGGTCTGCTCGTCGAAGGCTTCGGCGTCTTCCTTGCTGAAATACGTGCTGTGCGGATCCAGGTCCAGCAGCAGGCCGCGGATGGCGGACTGCATCAGCTTCTTGTCGTCGACCGGATCGACGTAGGCTTCCTTCACCGCGTTGTAGACCGCCACGTAGCGGCGGATCTCGTCCAGCGGCACCTTGGCACTGGCCGATTCGGTGGAATCCGGATCGTCGGCGCTGGCCGCCGGGGCCGTGGGCGTCTGCGCCTCGGCGCGTTGCGCCATCGACGGCAGCGGCGCCAGAGCGAGCAACAGGGCTGCGGACAGGACTACGCGCATGAAGCACTCCGATTGGGGAAGACCCGCACCGTGCACGGCGCGGTTGTCCGGATTATGCGCGAAGCCGAGCTAAATTCGCGTTGAACGCGCCGCAGCCGCGTGGCTCAGCGGCGCTGCAGCCACGACGCCGGATCCACCGGCTGACCATTGCGACGCAGTTCGAAGTACAGCGCCGGACGGCCCTGCCCGCCGGAATTGCCGACCTTGGCCACCGCATCGCCGCGCTTGACCTTGGCGCCCGCGTCGCGCAGCAGGGTGTCGTTGTGCGCGTACAGGCTCATGTAGCCATTGCCGTGGTCCACGATCAGGATCATGCCGTAGCCGGTCATCCAGTCGGAGAACACCACCGTGCCGTCGGCGACCGCGGTGACGGTGCTGCCGGCGGGCGCGGCGATCAGCACGCCGCTGCTGGTACGCCCATCGGGCAGCCGGCCGCCGTAGCGCGCGATCAGGTCGCCCGACAGCGGCCAGCCCAGGCCACCGACCTTCAGCGGCGGTGCCGAGGCGACCACCTTGGGCGGTATCTTGCCGCCGCCACGCCCGGCCTTCGCCGCGGCCTTGGCCTGCGCCGCCTGTTCGGCCGCCTCGCGCCTGGCCGCGGCGCGGCGCTCGGCCTCGGCGCGGGCGGCGGCGGCACGCAGGTTGGCGAGCAGGGTTTCCAGCGCCTTGGCATCCTGGCCCAGCGCCTTCTCGCGTTCGCTGCGGTCCTGGTAGCGCTGGTCCAGTTCCGAGACCACGCTGGCGCGCTGCTTGCGGTCGCGCTGCAGCGCCTGGGCCTGTTCCTGCTGGCGGCGCTGGGCCTCGCTCAGTTGCTGCTTCTGTTCGACGACCTCGCGCTGCACCTGTTCCAGCGCCTGCAACTCGTGGGTCAAGGTCGCGATGCGCTGCGCGCGCTCGCGCTGCAGATAACGGTGATACGCCAGCAGGCGGTTGGCATCGGCCACGCGGTCCTGCGCCAGCAACAGCTTCAGCGGCGCATTGCCGCCGATGGCATAGGCCGCCCGCAGCAGCTGCGCCAGTTCGGCGCGCTGGCGCGTCAAGCCACTGCGCAGGCCATCGCGCTTGCGCTCGAGCTCGGCCAGGGTCTGCTGGTGCCGCTGCAGCGCCTGTTGCGTCTGCGCCAGACTGCGGCCGGTGACGGCGACCTTTTCGTCGGCCTCGCGCAACTGGCGTGCGGCGTCGCCGCGCTTGCCTTCCAGTTGCCGGCGCTCCTCGGCCACGCTCTTCAGCTCGCTGCGCACCTTTTCCAGGCGCTTCTCGGCCTCGCGCGGGTTCTGCGCCGCGGCTACGCCTGCGGCCAGCAGCCACGTCAGCGCCAGCAGGCGGCGCACAAGGCCGCGCCAGTGCACGGGCGCACGCCGCTCGGCCGCGCGGGGCGCGGCGGAATGCGATGGAACAGGCGCGGCTGCGGGCAAGCGAGGGTCCAGTGACTTCAGGCAGGTGTGGATTGTAGCGAAGCGTGTTGTGATCGCCCCACGATTGATTGCGGCCGCATCGCCGGCGCCCGGGAGGTGAAGGATGAAACGCATGCATCTGGCGGTTGTGCTGGCGCTGGCCCTGACGGCCGGCCCGGCGTTCGCGGGCGAAGGCATCAGCAAGGTCAACGGCAGCATCACTGCCGACGCCGGCAAGCAGTACGGCGATCTGGAAACGGTCAACGGCAGCATCACCGTCCAGTCCGGCGCCCAGGTGGGCAGCGTGGAAACGGTCAACGGCAGCGTCAAGGTCGCCGACGGCGCGCAGACCAAGGGCTTGTCCACGGTCAACGGCGGCATCACCCTCGGCGAGCGCGCACAGGTCGCCGGTTCCATCGAAACCGTCAACGGCGGCATCTTCGTCGACCGCGGCGGCCGCGTCGGCGGCGGCATCGAGAGCGTCAACGGCAGCATCGGCCTGGTCGCCACGCAGTTGGACAAGGGCATCGAGACGGTCAACGGCGACATCACCGTCGGCCACGATTCGCATGTCGGTGGCGGCATTTCGATCAACAAGCCCAGTTTCAGCATGTCGTTCAAGCCGACGCGCAAGCCACGGGTCATCGTCGGCCCGCGTGCGGTGGTGGACGGCCCGCTGCGCTTCGAGCGCGAAGTGACCCTGTACGTGCACCGCAGCGCCAAGACCGGGCCGATCACCGGCGCCACCGCGCTGCCCTTCGACGGCGACACCGCGCCGAACAACTGAGCCGTGCCGCGACGACGCGCCCGCCCGGGCGCGTGCGGCTTGCCTATAGAATCCGGGGTTCCCTCGCCATCAGGAGCCCCCATGTCCCGCAAGCTCGTGCTGTGCCTGGCCGCAGCCGCAGCGCTGACCGCGTGCAAACGCGAAGCGCCTGCCCCGGCCGCCGACACCGCGCCACCGGCCGCGGCGCCCGCACCCGCTGCGGCGCCCACGCACGCGTTCTCCACCGGAATCGCACCGGCGGACTTCGCGGAACTGGTCAAGACGCTGTCCTCCGATGCCTTCGAAGGCCGCGGTCCGGGTACGCCTGGCGAAGACAAGACGGTCGCCTACATCCGTGATCAGATGCAGCGCATCGGTCTGCAGCCCGGCAACGGCGACAGCTGGTTCCAGGACGTGGCGATGACCGAGACCACCGCGGCACCCGGCACCACGCTCACCATTACCCACGACGGCGCTGCGCGACAGCTCGCCTTCGGCAGCGACATGGTGGTGGGCACGCGTACCGGTCAGCCCGAGGTCAAGCTCAATGGCAGCGACATGGTCTTTGTCGGCTACGGCGTGGACGCGCCGGAGCAGAAGTGGAACGACTACGCCGGCCAGGACTGGAAGGGCAAGACCGTGGTGATGTTCGTCAACGACCCCGGCTTCCACACCGGCGATGGCAGCCTGTTCGAAGGCAAGCGCATGACCTACTACGGGCGCTGGACCTACAAGTTCGAGGAAGCCGCGCGCAAGGGCGCCGCCGCCGCGTTGATCGTGCACGACACGCCCGGCGCCAGCTATGGCTGGGACGTGGTCAAGAACTCCTGGTCCGGCGCGCAGTACGACCTGCCGGCGAAGGACGATCCGGAGCCGCGCATTCCGGTGCAGGGCTGGCTCACCGCCGAGGCGGCCAAGCAACTGTTCGCCGATGCCGGCCTGGATCTGGCGCAGGCCTACAAGGACGCCAGCAAGCGCGGCTTCAAGCCCATCCCGCTGAAGGCCAAGCTCTCGGTGGACCTGAAGAGCACCATCGCCGAGAAGACCTCGCGCAACGTGGTCGGGGTGCTGCCCGGCAGCAGCCGCGCCGACGAGGCGGTGCTGTACATGGCGCACTGGGATCACCTGGGCAAGCACGAGGGCGAGCCCGGCGACAATATCTACAACGGCGCGGTCGACAACGCCACCGGCGTGGCCGGCATCCTCGAAATCGCCGAGGCGTTCGCGCACCAGCAGCCCAAGCCCGAGCGTTCGGTGGTATTCCTGGCGGTGACGCTGGAGGAATCGGGGCTGCTCGGTTCCAAGTACTACGTGGCGCATCCGACCTTCCCGCTGAACAAGATCGCCGGCGTCATCAACCTGGATGCGATGCCGGTGGCCGGGCGCGCCAAGGACCTGGTGGTCAACGGGTTCGGCAGCTCGCAACTGGAAGACCTGCTCAAGCCGATCGCCGCCGCGCAAGGCCGCGTGCTGCACGCCGAAGACGCGCCGCAGAGCGGGTTCTACTTCCGTTCGGATCACTTCAACTTCGCCAAGGCCGGCGTGCCCGCGCTGTACATCGACGGCGGCGAAGACCTGGTCGACGGTGGCATCGAAGCAGGACGCCGTGCGGCAGCCGAGTACGCCAAGCGCTACCACACGCCGGCCGACGAGTACGACCCGGCGACCTGGAAGCTCGACGGCGTGATGGACGACCTGCAGGCGGTGTACGGCGTTGGCAAGGAACTGGCCGCCGGCGACAGCTGGCCGAACTGGTACGCGGACAATCCCTTCAAGGCCGCACGCGACAAGATGATGGGCAGGCCGACGTCGTTGCCCGCGGCCGAGCCTGCCGCCGGCAAGTAGGCGGCGGCTTCCTTAGTGTCATGGCAGCGGCGCTTCGGCGCCGTTGTCGTCTCTACCCCCATCGGTCGCGCGACGCACCGGGCATCGTCGCTGCCACCACCTCGTGCAAATCGCTTACCGCACGCAGCGGTGCGCGGTTGCCGGACGCCTTCCGAGCGCCTCGAATGCCGATCGGAAGCCCACGCGTAGAGCACTTCGGTCGCGACGAGAGCTACCGCTACAGAAACGCCCGGGCATGCGCTGCCCGGGCGTTCATGGGATGACGATGACGCATGACGTGACCGCGGCGGCTGACCGCCACGGTCGCCGTCGGCTCAGGCCGCTTGCTTGGCCTGCCCCAGGCTGGCCATGTCGATGACGAAGCGGTACTTCACGTCGCCCTTGAGCATGCGCTCGTAGGCCTCGTTGATCTGCGCCATCTCGATCGTTTCGATGTCGGACACGATGCCGTGCTTGGCGCAGAAATCCAGCATCTCCTGCGTTTCGCGAATGCCACCGATCAGCGAACCGGCCAGCTGGCGCCGCTTCATGATCAGGTTGAACACCGTCGGCGACGGATGCGGCTCGGCCGGCGCGCCGACCAGGGTCATCGTGCCATCGCGCTTGAGCAGGGTCAGGAACGCATCCAGATCGTGCGGGGCCGCGACCGTGTTGAGGATGAAATCGAAGCTGTTGGTGTGCGCTGCCATCTCCTCGGCGTTCTTCGACACCACCACCTCGTTCGCGCCCAGGCGCAGCGCGTCCTCGCGCTTGCCGGCCGAGGTGGTGAACAGCACCACGTGCGCGCCCATCGCATGGGCAATCTTCACGCCCATGTGCCCGAGGCCGCCCAGCCCAACGATGCCGACCTTCTTGCCCGGGCCGACCTTCCAGTGATTCAGCGGGGAATACGTGGTGATGCCGGCGCACAGCAGCGGCGCCACCGCCGCCAGTTGCTCGGCATCGTGGCGAATATGCAGCGTGTATTTCTCGTCGACCACGATGTGATCGGAGTAGCCGCCGTACGTGTTCTCGCCGCCGAACATCGGACCGTTGTAGGTGCCGACGAAGCCGTTCTCGCAGTACTGCTCCTCGCCATCGGCACAGGAAGCACAATGCCGACAGCTGTCGACCATGCAGCCGACACCGGCAAGATCGCCAACCTTGAAGGCACTGACCTGGTCGCCCACCGCGGTGATGCGACCGACGATTTCATGGCCCGGCACCGACGGGTACTGGGTGTTGTGCCACTCGTTGCGGGCGGTATGCAGATCCGAGTGGCAGACGCCACAGTAGAGGATCTCGATACTGACGTCGTGCGCACCGAGCGCACGGCGCTCGAAGGTGAACGGGGTCAGCGGCTGATCGGACGCCTTGGCGGCGTATCCATTGGCTTGGCTCATGGGGAAGGCCTCGTGGTGGGTGAAAGGGGCCGAAGGGCGGTGCGCATGTAGAGCAATCGATGCCTACTCGGTCGCCTGAGGTGGAAAAGTCTAAGCGGCGGGGCATGAAAGAGACGCATCGCCACATGGAACGGTGCGATGCGCGTCGTCAAAACGCCTCACCGAGTGCGGAGTGGCGCACATGTTCGGCTGAACGCCAATGCACTTGACGGTGACATGTGGACGCGCTGATCGGCATTCATCGGCAGATTGCACGTGAGCGGATCTGCAATCGATGAGAAACGCGCACCAGGAAGTGCGCGTAATGCGTCCAATGACCAGTCACAGGATCACCTACATGCTCTGTCCACTTTGGACGCAGAGTCGGTTCGATCGTGCAGTAGGCCTTGGCAGGCAGCTGTTGTAGGCCGGGTTGCCGCTTGTCGACAACAGACGCCCAGGAGGCCGTGGAGGAACCGAGCCCCTCTCCCGCCGGGAGAGGGGTTGGGGTGAGGGTACGGCGCGCAGCACCTGGGCGGCATGTCGCCACGGGGCGTGCGCCCGGCCTTCCATCGCCTGGGCGCGTCGTGTTGGTTTTTCGCAC
>NZ_JAXGGH010000015.1:0-54441 GCF_034105425.1 Xanthomonas sp. LF06-19
TTGGCGTATTCGTTGAGCACGCCGATGGCGTCGACGATGGCGTCCAGGTGCTCGAACATCATGGTGTTGATGCCCTTGCTCAGCTCGCCGTACACGCCCGGGAAGTCCTGCGGCATGCGGTGGGACATGTCCTTGTCGGCATGCAGTTCGATCATCAACGCGGTTTCGCTGGAGAAGCGCTGCAACTGGGTCTGCATGCGGCCCATCGCGACCAGCAGGCGGCCGGGTTCGTCGCGCGCATCGGTGGCCACGTCGTTGTCCAGGCGTCCATCGGCAATGGCTTCGGCGGCGCGGGTGGCCTGGTTCAGCGGTCCGGTCAGGCTGCGGGTGATGGTCCAGGCCAGCAGGCCACTGACGATCAGCACGGCCAGGCCGCCGCCGAGCAGCATGTTGCGGCCATCGGTCATCGCCTCGGTGGCCGTGGCATAGGCCTGCTTCATCTGCGCGTCCTGGATATCGGCGTTTTCCCGAATCTTGGCCTGCCAGGCGGCGGTGGCCGGTCGCGCCTTTTCGTTCAATAGGGCTTGCGCTTCGTCGTTGCGATTGGCCGCGCCGAGCGCAATCACCTGATCGTTGAGCTTGCCTGCGACCGCCCGTTGCGCATCGATCTCCGCGCGCAGCGTGCGGATGCGCTCGCTGGTGTCCTGGAACGCATCGAGTTGCCTGCGCATCTCCATGTAGTGCGCGCGATGCTGCTTGATTTCCGCCAGTGCTTCCCGGTTGAGCTGGTCGCTGCTCACCATTGCCAAGGTGCCGAGGGCGACCAGGATGTTGGCGTTGTCGTCGAGCATGCCGTTGCTGATGCGGATCTTCTCGACGTTGATCTTGACGATATGGTCCAGCTCGTTCCGCGCCCGCGACATGGACAGCAGGCCGGCCGCGACCAGCAGGCAGGACAGCAGGATCAATAGGCCGAACGCGCCGCCGAGGCGGCGGCCCACGTTGTAGCGTTGCAAGAGCGACGTCATGTTGGAACCCCCTGAAAATGGACGAGTCACGGCGTGATCGGTAGCAGGGAAAACCGGTCGTAATGCTGGTTTCATCTGTGATGAAGTGCGAAAAACAGGCGAGAGGCATGCGAAAACATGCGCTCAAGCCACGCCAACACGACACACGACCCGTTTTCCCCGTTGCTGCGGCACGGCTTCAGCGACCGGCAGCTCCTCCGATCGCTCCCCTGAAGCGCCGGTTCCACCTCCCCAGGTGTGACCGGCACGCACATGTAGACAAAAACTGTGCGCTCAATGGGCTATCGGCAATCGCGGCGGGTTCTTTAGGGCCGCGTTGCGGTGTTTGCAGGTCGGATGGCGGGCATCTGCGTGCAGCGCGCACCGCAAACGAAAAGCCCCGGCATCGCTGCCGGGGCTCGTGTGTGGCGTGGTGCGGGAGGGCGGGGCGGTCAGGCCGCCTGCTGCACCCGCAGCGAGCGGACCAGGCCACCGATGTCCACGATCAGGGCGACGCGGCCGTCGCCGAGGATGGTGGCACCGGAGATGCCGCTGATGCGCCGGTAGTTGTTCTCGATGTTCTTGACCACCACCTGCTGCTGGCCGATCAGTTCGTCCACTTCCAGCGCCAGCTTCTGTCCGTCGGCCTCGACCACCACCACCAGCGGTTCTTCGCTCTGCTCGATGCGGCCGAAGCCGTAGGAGTCGCTGAGCGAGAGGATCGGCAGGTATTCGCCACGGACCCGCAGCACGCGGCCTTCGCCGGCCATGGTGCGGATGTCGTCGGCCTTGGGCTGCAGCGCCTCGATGACGTAGGCCAGCGGCAGGATCAGGGTCTCGCCCGACACCGCCACGGTCATGCCGTCGAGGATCGCCAGGGTCAGCGGCAGGCGGATCAGCACGCGGGTGCCGCGGCCGGATTCGCTTTCCAGTTGCACTTCGCCGCCCAGGCCCTGGATGTTGCGGCGGACCACGTCCATGCCGACGCCACGGCCGGACAGGTCGGTGACCGCGTCGGCGGTGGAGAAGCCCGGGGCGAAGATCAGGTCCCAGACCTGCGCATCGCTCGGGTTGTCCGGCACCGCGATGCCGCGTTCGGCGGCCTTGGCCAGGATGCGGTTGCGGTTGAGGCCGGCGCCGTCGTCGCTGACTTCGATGACGATGTGGCCGCCCTGGTGCGAGGCCGCCAGGGTGATGGTGCCGGTCTCGTCCTTGCCGGCGGCGCGGCGCGCCTCCGGCAGTTCCAGGCCGTGGTCGATCGAGTTGCGCACCAGGTGCACCAGCGGATCGGCGATCTTCTCGATCAGGCCCTTGTCCAGCTCGGTGCCCTCGCCGATCGTGCGCAGGCGCACCTGCTTGCCGAGGCGGGTGGAGAGGTCGCGGACCAGGCGCGGGAAGCGGCGGAACACCGCGTCCACCGGCAGCATGCGCACGCCGATCACCGCTTCCTGCAGGTCGCGGGTGTTGCGTTCGAGCAGGTCCAGACCGGCGAACAGGCGCTCGGCCACCGCCTGGTCCAGGCCGGTGGAGACCTGCTTGAGCATGGCCTGGGTGATGACCAGTTCGCCGACCAGGTTGATCAGCGCGTCGACCTTGTCGACGCTGACGCGGATTGAGCTTTCCGCTTCGTGCGCGGCGGCGGCGTTGCCGGCCGGCGCGTTGGCAGCCACGGCAGCGGCCGGCGCCGCGGTGGCGGCGGTCGGCGGCGCGGTCAGCACCGGCGCCGGCGCGGTGGCCAGGCTCGGCGGCGGCACCGGACGGATCTCCAGTTCGCAATCGTCGATGACCCAGGCGAAGGTGTCTTCGATCGCGCTGCGCGGGATCTTGCCGACCAGGCCCAGGTCCCAGGCCAGGTAGGCCTCGAGCGGATCGAGTTCGGCGAAGCCGGGCAGGCGCGTGCTGCGGCAGGCGACCTGCAGCGGGCCGAGGTGTTCGAGTTCGCGGATGATGCGCAGCGGGTCGTTGCCGCTCATGAACAGCGACGGCGCCGGGGTGAAGCCGATCTGCCAGGCTTCCGGCTCGGCCGGCTGGTTCGCCGCCGGGGTGGCGACGGTGGGCGCGGCCGGGCCGCCGTTCAACGCGTGCTGCAGGCGCTCGTGCACGGCCTTGACCGCGGCCGGATCGGCCGGGACGCCGTGTTCGGCTTCGCGCAGCAGGGCGCGCAGCACGTCCACCGAGCCGAGGATGGCGTCGATCGCGTGCGCTTCGACTTCGCGCTTGCCGGCGCGCAGTTCGTCGAGCAGCGTCTCCAGCACGTGGGTGAGGCCGGCCATCGCCTCGAAACCGAAGGTGGCGGCGCCGCCCTTGATCGAGTGCGCGGCGCGGAACACCGAGTTGATGGTCTCGGGGTCGCGATTGCCTTCTTCCAGCGACAGCAATCCGGCTTCCATCGCATCCAGCCCTTCGCGGCTTTCCTCGAAGAAGGTGGCGTGGAAACGTTGCAGGTCCATGCTCATGGGGCGGGAATCCGGAAAAGGAGGGGAGGGATCAGCCCAGGACTTTCTGGACGGTGGCGATCAACTGTTCGGGATTGAACGGCTTGACCAGCCAGCCGGTCGCACCGGCCGCCTTGCCCTCGGACTTCTTCTCCGCCGCCGACTCGGTGGTCAGCATCAGCATCGGGGTGAACTTGTAGTCCGGCAGCTGCCGCAGTTCGCGGATCAGGGTGATGCCGTCCATGTTCGGCATGTTGACGTCGGTGACCACCGCGTTGAAGCGCTGGCCCTTGGCGCGGCCCAGCGCGACCGCGCCGTCTTCGGCTTCTTCGACGGCAAAGCCGGCCGAGGTGAGGGCGAAGGAGACCATCTGGCGCATCGACGCCGAATCGTCCACTACCAAGATACGTGCGCTCATGCCGCGTTCTCCACAGATTTCAGATTGTCAGGGGTTGCAGGAAGGCCCAGCGATTCGCTGACCCCTAGCAGGCGTGCCGCGTCGCGAAAGGTGGCGTTGCAGGCCTCGAATTCGGTGCGCTTGCCGTCCTTGCGACGGGCATCGACGAATGCGCACAGCACCTGTACGGATGCGGTATGGATGCGGCGGACTTCGCCGGCGTCCAGCCGCAGCACGTCGTCCGACGCAAGGAACGCGGTCAGGCGTTGTTTCAGGTCGGCGCTGGTCTCGATACCGAGATCTTCGCCAAGTGGGACTGTGCTCATCATTGCTCCGCACCAATGGTTCTATGGCAGATAACGGCCGTGGCCTGAAAAGCTTTAGCGGCGCTTGGAAAGTGCGGCACCGTTCCCAGTTGCCGCCCGCCGGCCCGGGTCAGTGCAGCAGTTGCTCGGCGTCGAGCAGGATCATCGGCTGCTGCGCCAGCCGCGCCACGCCGCGGAACAGATGGTTGGAAATGCGGCAGATGCGGGCGTTGTCCGGCGGCTCGATCTGCTGGTCGCTGAGGCTGGCCACGTCTTCCACCGCGGACACGCGCAGGCCCAGGGTCTCGCCGTTCTCTTCCAGCACCACCACCCGGGTCTGCATGTCCATCTCAATCGGCGCTGCGCCCAGGTGCACGCCGAGGTCGAGCACAGGCACCACCTGGCCGCGCAGGTTCATGATGCCGAGCATGGCCGGCGGCGTGCCGCGCAGCGCCAGCAGCGGCACCGGCAGCACCACTTCCTGCACCTTCAGCAGCTCCAGGGCGTAGGCCTGCTCGCCGCAGCGCAGGCGCAGCCAGCGGGTGCGGCGCTCGGCCAGGCGTTCGGGGGCGATGGCCGAGCCATGCGGCACGCTTGGCGCCATGAAGGCCTGCAGGTTCGGCGGCAGCTTCGCGCCGGCGGCCTGGGCGCGGCTGGCTTCGGCGCGGCGTTCCGGCGGCACCGCCATCGGCGGACGCTTGACCGCGCGCGCGGCGGCGGCATCGTCTTCGGCGGCCAGATCGCGCGGCACGGCGGCACGCTGCCGCTCCATCGCCGCGACCGCGTCCAGGTCGGCCTGGCGCTCGGCCTGCTGGGCCGGCGTCAGCGCGGCGGGCGCCGGTGCTGCTTGCGACATGATGCCGGCCAGGGCCGGATCGGAGTCGGCTTCGGCCAGGACCGCGGCAGCGATCTGCTCGGGCGTCGGGCCGGCCGGGGCAGGCGCCAGCGCCTGCTGCGACATGATGCCGGCCAGGGCCGGATCGGAATCGGCTTCGGCCAGCACCGCGGCAGCGATCTGCTCGGGGGTCGGGCCGGTCGGGGCAGGCGCGGGCGCCTGTTGCGACATGATGCCGGCCAGGGCCGGATCGGAGTCGGCTTCGGCCAGGACCGCGGCGGCGATCTGTTCGGGCGTCGGACCGGCCGGCGCGGGCGCCAGCGCCTGCTGCGACATGATGCCGGCCAGGGCCGGATCGGAGTCGGCTTCAGCCAGGACCGCGGCGGCGATCTGTTCGGGCGTCGGACCGGCCGGTGCGGGCGCCAGCGCCTGCTGCGACATGATGCCGGCAAGGGCCGGATCGGCATCGGCTTCGGCCAGGACCGCGGCGGCGATCTGTTCGGGGGTCGGGCCGGCCGGTGCGGGCGCCAGCGCCTGCTGCGACATGATGCCGGCCAGGGCCGGATCGGAGTCGGCTTCGGCCAGGACCGCGGCAGCGATCTGCTCCGGGGTCGGTCCGGCCGCGGCCGGGGCGGGCGCCGTCGTCGCGGCGTCCGCTTGCACGTCGGCGACCGCGACCGGCGCTGGGCTCGGCGGCACGGCCTTCTGTTCCTCGGCGATCACGTCGTGGAGCAGGCCTTCCAGATAATCGTCGATGACCCCGGGGGTGCTCATGCGGCTTGCTCCATCGGCGTGGCGTCGCTGGCGATCAGCCATTCCAGCGCGCGGCGGTAGGCGGCCAGGCCGCGACCCGGGTAGTCGCCCGGCACGCCGGCCACCGTCAGCGCCTTGACGTTGCAGATCTTGGTGTCGACCGGGATGGCGTCTTCCCACACCCGCTCGCCGTAGCTGTCCTGCATCTGCCGCAAGGTCTCGTTGCCGGCGCGGGTGCGCTTGTCGAACAGGGTCGGCAGGATCGACGCGGGCAGCGGCCGGCGCCGCGAGCGCTCGACCATGTCCACGGTGCGGACCATGCTGGCCAGGCCGTGCAGGGCCAGGGGCTCGGCCTGGGTCGGGATGATCACGCGGTCGGCCGCCGCCAGCGCGTTGATCATCAGCAGGCCCAGGGTCGGCGGGCAGTCGAGCAGGATGTAGTCGTGCTGGCCGGCGTGGCGGGCCATGGCCTGCTGCAGCGCCAGGCCCAGGCCGGGCTGGTTGGCGCTGCGCCGTTCCAGCGTGGCCAGCGCGGTCTGCCCGCAGACGAAGCTCAGACGCTCGACCGCGGTGTCGCGGGCCAGCGCGGCGAGTTCGCCCGGCGGGGTCGCGAACAGGTCGAGCACGCCCGGCGGCTGCGGTTCCTGCGGCACGTCGAAGGCCCGGGTCAGCGAGGCGTGCGGATCGAGATCGAGCATCAGCACGCGGTGCCCGAGCATGGCCAGCCCACGGCCCAGGGCCAGCGTGGTGGTGGTCTTGCCCACGCCACCTTTCTGGTTGGCGATCGCCCAGATGCGCATCAGTTGACTCCTTCAATGGCAGGTACTGCGCGGGGGCCGCCGGCGTTGCCGGGGGCCGCCGCGGCGGGGGGTGTCGGGGTGGCCGGTGCGGCGCCGGCGCTCAAACGATCGGAGGCCGACGGCGTCGCATCGCCGCTGTCGCCGGAGTCGGCCAGGATCACCAGCACCACGCGGCGGTTGGCGTTGCGGCCTGCCGGCGTGTCGTTGCTGGCGCGCGGGCGGAACTGGCCGTAGCCGATCATCGACAGCCGCGAGGGCTGCAGGCCCTGGTCGGCGAACAGGTGGACCACGCTGGCCGCGCGCGCCGCCGACAGTTCCCAGTTCGAGGGGAACTGCGCGGTGGCGATCGGGGTGTTGTCGGTGTAGCCCTCCACGCGCACCCCGTTGGGCACGCCGGACAGCACCTGCGCCAGTTCGGACAGGGTGGCGCGCGCGCTCTGGTCGAGCGCGGCCGAGCCGGAGCCGAACAGGATGTCGCTGTTGATCTCCACTTCGATCCACAGCCCGGCGCGGCGCACGGTGATCAGCTTCTTCTGGATCAGCGGCGCCAGCGCGGCGCCGAGGCGATCGGCGATGCTGTCGAGCTGGCGCTGCGCGCGTCGCAGCTGCTGCGCGTCGCGCAGGTCGTCGCCGCGCTGCGCGTTGCCCGAGGGCAGGCGGTTGGGATCGGGCAGGGTCAGCGCCGGGCTGGACTTGATCGGGGTCGGCCGCTCGCCGCCCTGGCCCTGCAGCGCGTGGTCGCCGACCTGCACCGGACGCAGGGTCGTCGGGGTGCCGCCGAACGCGGCGCTCATCGCGTCGGCCATGACCCGGTACTTGGCTTCGTTGATCGTGGACAGCGCGTACATCACCACGAAGAAGGCGAGCAGCAACGTCATCAGGTCGGCATAGGGGATGGCCCATGCCTCGTGGTTGGCGTGCTCGTCGTGGGAGTGCTTGCGGGCCATTGGCAACTCAATGCAAGAATCCGGCCAGTTTCGATTCGATGTTGCGCGGGTTCTCGCCCTGGGCGATGGCGATCAACCCTTCGATGATCATTTCGCGTTCGCCGCAGCTGTGCTTGATCACGCTCTTGAGCTTGGCGGCCATCGGCAGGAACAGCAGGTTGGCCGAGGCGATGCCGTAGATGGTGGCGGTGAACGCGGCGGCGATGCCGTGGCCGAGCTTGCTCGGGTCGGCCAGGTTCTTCATCACCGCGATCAAGCCCAGCACCGCGCCGATGATGCCCAGTGTTGGCGCGTAGATGCCCATGCCCTCGAACACCTTGGCCGCGGCCAGGTCGCAATGTTCCTGGCCTTCCAGGTCGATCTCCAGCATGTGCCGGATCGCTTCCGGCTCCACGCCGTCCACCAGCATCTGCAGGCCCTTGCGCACGAACGGATCCTGCTGCTGCGGCACCTGGTTCTCCAGCCCGAGCAGGCCCTGGCGGCGCGCGATGTTGCTCCATTCCACGATCTGCTTGAGCAACGCCTGGCGGTCGCTCGGCGGCGGCCACAGGATCCACTTGGCGATCTGGAACGCACGGCGGAACACGGACGGCGGGGTATGCACCAGGATCGCCGCGACGGTGCCGACGATCACGATCACGAACGCAGCCGGCGACCACAGCGCCGAAATGCCGGCGCCCTTGAGGATGCTGCCGCCGATGAGCGACAGAATCGCCAACAGCAGGCCGATGAGACTGAGCTTGTCCATGCAGGAGGTATCGGCCAGGGGGCTTGGGACTTGATGGGTTGGGGGCCGGGAATGGGGAATGGGGAGCCGATGAAGCCGGGATTCGGGAATGGGGATTCGGGAATCGCAAAAGCGCGCGCACGCCAACCGTTCATCCCGGCTCTATCGCGTCGCGGCTGAAGCCGCTCCCACATTGGGGAGTGAGGTACACGGGAGCTGCTGTTGCGATTCCCGAATCCCAGCCTCACCGCGTCGCGGCTGAAGCCGCTTCTACGGCGGAATCAGGGGAAAACGAAGCGCCAGGGAACCCGCTCCTGCGATTCCCCATTCCCCATTCCCCAATCCCGGCCCTCAAGCCTTCAAGCCATCCACATCCAGGATCAGCGCCAGGCGGCCGTCGCCGATGAGGGTGGCGCCGGCGTAGCCGGGCAGGCCGCGCAGCGAGCGCGGCAGCGGCTTGATCACCACTTCCTCGCGGCCGCGGACCTGGTCCACGACCAGGCCCATGCGCGATTCGCCGGCCTGCAGCACCACCACGGTGAGCAGCGGCAGTTGCGGGGCGTCGATGTTGAGCCACTGGCGCAGGTCCACCAGCGGCAGGGTGTGCGACTGCCGGTCGAGCACGGCGCGGCCGTCGAACCAGCCCAGCGAGCGGCGCGGGGCGTGCAGCACTTCCACCACGCGCGCCAGCGGCAGCGCGTAGACGGTATCGCCGGCCTGCACCAGCAGGGTCGGCAGGATCGCCAGGGTCAGCGGCACGCGGATCAGGAAGCGGCTGCCGCGGCCCAGTTCCGACTGGATCTGGATCTGCCCGCTGAGTTCGCGGATGCGCGACTGCACCACGTCCATGCCGACGCCGCGGCCGGAGATGTCGGTGACTTCGGATTTGGTCGAGAAGCCGGGCAGGAACACCAGGTGCAGGCATTCCTCGGTGGTCAGGCGGGCGGCGGCCTCGGGGTCGATCAGGCCCTTCTCGCGGGCCTTGGCGCGCAGCCGTTCCGGGTCGATGCCGGCGCCGTCGTCCTGCACCTCGATGCTGACGTAGTCGCCTTCCTGCTGCGCCGACAGGCGCACATGGCCGCCGCGCGGCTTGCCTGTGGCTTCGCGCAGCGCCGGGGCTTCGATGCCGTGGTCGATCGCGTTGCGCACCAGGTGCACCAGCGGATCGGCCAGCGCCTCGACCAGGTTGCGGTCCAGTTCGGTGTCGGCGCCGATCAGCTCCAGCTCCACTTCCTTGTTGAGCGAGCGGGCGACGTCGCGC
This sequence comes from Xanthomonas sp. LF06-19, assembly GCF_034105425.1. Lineage (NCBI taxonomy): Bacteria > Pseudomonadati > Pseudomonadota > Gammaproteobacteria > Lysobacterales > Lysobacteraceae > Xanthomonas > Xanthomonas sp. LF06-19. The sequence goes on from NZ_JAXGGH010000015.1 coordinate 9,408, forward strand.
GCCACCTTGGGGAAGCGCGAGAACACCTTGCCGACCGGCTGCATGCGCGTGCGCATCACAGCCGACTGCAGGCGCGCGGTGGCGATGTCCAGGCTGCTGACCGCGCGGTCCAGTTCCTCGTCGCGCAGGCGCACGCGCAGGGTCTTGAGGCGGTTGCGCGAGAGCACCAGTTCGCCGATCAGGTTGACGATCGCGTCCAGGCGCTTGGTGTCCACGCGCACGGTGTGTTCGGGCTCGGCGGCCTTGGCCGGGGCGGCCGCGGCCTTGGGCGCGGCGCTGGGCGCGCGCGGCGCCGGCTGCAGCGCCTGCGGCGTGGCCGTCGGCGGCGCATCGCCGTGCAACTGGTCCAGCAGCGCTTCGAATTCGTCGTCGCTGATCAGGTCTCCCGCGGCCGCGGCGGTGGCCGGGACGGCGGCGGGCGCGGGCGCGGCGCTCTTCGCGGGTGCCGGCGCCGGCGCGTCGTCGCCGTGCGCGTCGAACTGCGCGATCAGCTCCGGCGGCGCGCGCGGCGGCTCCTGGCCGCTGCCGAAGGCATCGAGCATCGACTGCAGGTAGTCCAGCGACTGCTGCGCGGCGTCGAAGTGCCGCGCCTGCAGGGTGGCCTGGCCGGCACGGGCCATGCCCAGGGTTTCCTCCGCCGCGTGGCACAGCTCGACCATGGCGTTGATCGCCAGGAAGCCGGCGCCGCCCTTGAGCGTGTGGAAGCCGCGGAACACGGCGTTGAGCTGGCCGCTGTCCTCGGGCGCCTGCTCCAGCGACACCAACTGCTCGCCGAGCCGGTCCAGGATCTCCTGGGCCTCGATGATGAAGTCGGCAGCGATGTCGTCGGGTACGGCGCTCATAGCGTTACAGTCCCAGGCCCGAGAGCAGGTCGTCGGCGTCGTGCTGCGACACGCCGTGGCGGTCCAGGCCGGGCAGGGCCGGGCCGGCCAGGCTGCCGTCGGCCTTCTTGTTTTCTTCCTTCGGCGGCAGACCCAGCGCGCCGAAGCCTTCGTGCACGCGGCGCACGATGCCGGCGACGCGACGGATGATCTGCCCGGTCAGGTCCTGGAAGCTCTGCGCCAGGGCCATTTCGGTGAGGTTGTGGCGGATCTTGTCGAGGATCTCGCTCTGGTCGCCGCTGAGGCCGCCGGCGGCGAGCTGGTCGGCCAGCGCACGGCATTCCTCGGCCAGGTCCAGGGTGCGGTGGCTGGCCTGTTCGGTCATCTCCACCACGTGGTCCAGGCGCGAGCAGGCGTCGTCCAGCTCGCCGGCCTCGCTGGGCACCACCGGCAGTTCGCCGAGCGCCTGCCCCAGGTCGCGTGCGAGCCGGCTCAGGCCCTGCATCATCGGCCGCGTGCGCCAGGCGGCGAGGGTGTCGATCTCCCTGCGCCAGCCGGCCTCGTCGCCGTTTTCCAGCGCGTCCAGCGCGCCTTGCAGGCGTTCGATCAGGGCGGTACGTTCGGCGGTGGCTTCCATTTAGGCGGTCGCTCCCAGGCGTTCGAAGATCTTGCCCAGCTTCTCCTGCAGCGTCTGCGCGGTGAACGGCTTGATGATGTAGCCGTTCACGCCGCACTGCGCGGCCTCGATGATCTGCTCGCGCTTGGCCTCTGCCGTGACCATCAGCACCGGCAGGTGCTTGAGCTTGTCGTCGGCGCGGATGTTGCGCAGCAGATCGATGCCGGTCATGCCCGGCATGTTCCAGTCGGTGACCACGAACTCGAACGGCGCCGAGCGCAGCGCGGCCAGGGCGCTGTTGCCGTCTTCGGCCTCGGCGGTATTGGTGAAGCCCAGATCGCCGAGCAGATTCTTGACGATGCGTCGCATCGTCGAGAAATCGTCCACGATCAAAATCCGCATGTTCTTGTTCACCACTGACTCCTAAGGGTTCCTATTCTTCGTCTTCCAGACCGGCATCGGCGACCTCGAACGCCTTCAGGCGTCCGCGCAACCGTACCGTGGCCTGGCCATGGATCTGACACACGCGCGACTCGCTGACCCCGAGCACCGCGCCGATTTCCTTGAGGTTCAATTCCTGCTCGTAGTACAGCGACAGCACCAACTGCTCGCGTTCGGGCAACTGCGCGATGGCCTTGCCCAGCTCGCGGCCGAATTCGCTGCGCTCGAGCATCTGCTGCGGATTGGGTCCGCCCTTGGCGATGGTATCCAGCTCGCCATGGTCCTCGATGCGCGACTCCAGGCTCAGCACCTGGCCGCGGGCGGCATCTTCCATCAAACGCAGGTATTCGGGAAGCGGCATGTCCATCGCCGCGGCCACTTCGTTGGCGGCGGCGGCGCGGCCGGTGCTCTGTTCGATCTTGCGGATCGCCGAGGCGGCGTCGCGGGCGCGGCGGTGCACCGAGCGCGGCACCCAGTCGCCGCGGCGGATCTCGTCGATCATCGCGCCGCGGATGCGGATCGAGGCGTATGTCTCGAACGAGGCGCCCTGTTCGGCGTCGTAGCTGCGCGAGGCCTCGATCAGGCCGATCATGCCGGCCTGGATCAGGTCGTCGATCTCGACGCTGGCCGGCAGCCGCGCCGCCAGGTGGTGGGCGATGCGCCGGACCAGGTCCGAGTGCTGGGTGATGTAGTCGTTGGCGCTGTTGCGCTGGACGGCGCGGTAGTGGGCGGCGGCGTTCATGCGGCCACCCCGCGCTGGATGATGCGTTCGACGAAGAACTCGACGTTGCCGCGCGGGGCGGTCGGCGCCTGCCAGCGCGCGGTGCGCCGGGCGATCTCGGAGATCGCCTGCGCCGACGGGCTGGACGGGTAGGCCTTGACCACCGGCTGCTGGCGCTGCACCGACAGGCGCAGCCAGTCGTCCTGCGGCACGCAGCCCAGGTAGTTCAGCGACACATCGCCGAGGAACTTCTCGCAGACCCGGCTGAGCTTGTCGTACAGCAGGCGGCCTTCGTTGAGGTCGCGGACCATGTTGGCGACGATCTGCACCCGGTCCACGCCGCGCTCGCGCGAGAGGACCTTGATCAGGGCGTAGGCGTCGGTGATCGAGGCCGGCTCGTCGCAGACCACCACCACCGCGTCCTGCGCGGCCTGGCAGAAGGTCAGCACGCTGTCGGTGATGCCGGCGGCGGTGTCGACGATCATCACGTCCAGCTCGCGCTGCAGCTCGGAGAACACGTTGACCAGGCCCACGTGCTGGGCCGGCGGCAGCTCGGCCATGTAGCGGCGGCCGGAGGCGGCGGGCACCACCATGAGCCCGTTGGGCATGTCGATCAGCACCTCTTCCAGGGTGCAGCGCCCGGCGACCAGGTCGGCCACGGTGAACTTGGGGGTCAGCCCGAGCAGCACGTCGACGTTGGCCAGGCCCAGGTCGGCGTCCAGCAGCAGGGTGCGCTTGCCCATGTCGGCCAGCGCCATGGACAGGTTCACCGAGATGTTGGTCTTGCCCACGCCGCCCTTGCCGCCGGTCACGGCGATGGTGCGCACCGGACCCAGCGGTTCGCTGCGCGTCGCCGACAGGGGGAAGGCATTGGTCAGATTGACGTAGTCACGCGACGGCATGGGTCTGCTCCGGAGTACAGGGCTTATCGGCAGCGCGCCGCAAATCTTCAAGGCGCAATACCAGGCTGGCGGCGTTGGCGCGGTGCAGGTCGTCCGGCACACGCTGTCCATCGGTCACCCAGGTGATGGGGAGGCGGTGGTCCACGACCACCGACAAGGCACTGCCGAACCGCCCGGTCTCGTCCAACTTGGTCAGGATGACTCCCTGTGGGTCGGCGCCGGCGAACCGGCGCACCACCTCGTCCAGGTCGGAGAAATGGGCGTTGGCGGGGAGGACCAGCAAGGATCGGACCACCCGCGAGGCGCGCAGCCAGTGCAGCTGGGCGGCCAGGGCGCGGTCGCGCTGGCCCATGCCGGCGGTGTCGATCAGTACCAGCTTGTAGTCGGCCAGGCGCTCCAGCAGCTGCTGCAGCGCGGCGTCGCTGTCGGCCTCGTGCACGGCGATGCCGAGCTGGCGGCCGTAGCTGTGCAGCTGTTCGCGGCCGCCGACGCGGATGGTGTCGGTGGTGACCAGGGCCACGTCGCGGGCGGCATGGCGCTCCAGGAAGCGCGAGGCCAGCTTGGCGATGGTGGTGGTCTTGCCGGCGCCGGTCGGGCCGATCAGGGCGATCACGCCGCCTTCCTCGAGCGGGTCCAGCGCGGCGATCGGCAGGCGCTTGGACAGCAGGCCCAGCATCAGCCCGCGGCCGCGGTGCAGCTCCAGGTCGGCGGGGATCTGCATGACCACGTCGCGGGTGATGCCGCTGTCGAAGCCGTAGTCGTCCATCAGCTCCAGCGCCTGGGCGCGGACCGGCGAGCCGCGCAGGCGCTCGTCGGTGAGGCGGTTCATCTCGCGCTCGATCATCTGCCGCATCAGCGACAGTTCGTCGCGCAGCTGCGTCAATTGTTCGTCGTTCTGCGGGGCGGGGAAGGTCGGCACTGCCGCCAGCGCCGCGGCCGCCGGGATCCCGGCAGCGGCCGGCGCATCGGCGGTCGCGACGGGCGCGGCCGGGGCCGGGCTCGCCACCGGGGTCAGCGCCACCGCGGGCACGTCGTCGCGCCAGGCCGGCACGGCCTCGGCGGCCGGCGCCGCGGTGGCGGCGGCGAACGGACTGGGCATGGGCACGCTGATCGGGGCGTTGCGGAACACGTCCTCGGGGATGCTGAACTCCGCGCGGCCGGTGACCGGCGCTGCGACCTTGGCCGGGGCGGCCTGGCGTGCGGCGGCAGCCGGGGCGGCCGCGGCGGGCATCGCCGAGGCGGCCAGCGCCGCCGGCTGGGTCAGCGGCCGTGCCGGGGAAGCGGCCGGGGCGGCCGGCGCGGCACTGCCGCGGCGCTCGCTGATCGCGGCCATCATCGCCATCGCCGGGCTGGCGGCGGCGTCGCCGCGTGCGGCACGCGTGGCCGCAGCGGCCGGCGCCTGGCTCGCCGCGGCGGCGCGCGGCGCCTCGTCCGGGCGCACCGCATCCAGCGCCCGCTGCACCAGGGCCTCGTCGTAGTTGCTGGCGGCCACGATCTCGATGCCCTCGTCGGTGCGCCGGTTGGACAGGATCACCGCATCCGGCCCGTGCTCGTCGCGCACCATCCGGAAGGCGGTGCGCATGTCGGGGGCGACAAAGCGTTTGATCTTCATGGGTGGGAGCCGGGAATGGGGAATGGGGAATGGGGAATGGATGCGTGATCGGTGCCGATACGTGGCGGGCCGCGGTGTCGTGTCCGGTTTTTCGTGATCGTGTTCATTGCTCTCTCCGCTGCCGGGGCAAGGGTGCGATTCCCCATTCCCTGTTCCCGTTTCCCGTCATCTCAACTGATCGTGCCCACCAGCTTCAGCCGCTTGTCCTCCGGCACTTCGCTGTAGGACAGGACCGACAGCGCGGGGACGCTGTGGCGGACCAGGCGGGCGAGGGCGGCGCGGACCTGCGCCGGCACCAGCACCACCGCCGGTTCGTTGCGCGCCTCCTGCTTGCTCACGCAGTCCGCCAGACTTTGGTGCAAGCGTTCGGCCAGTCCGGGTTCCAGCGCCGCGCCGTTGCCCTGGGTAGAGTCCTGCAAGACGCGTTCCAATTGCGGGGCCAGGGTGAACACCGGCAGTTCCGGGGCCATGCCGGCGATCTCCTGGACGATGAACCGGCCCAGGGCGTTGCGCACCGCGGCGGTGAGCGCGCCGGGTTCCTGACTCTGCGGGGCGTGCTCGACCAGGGCCTCGACGATCTTGCGCAGCTGCCGCACCGGGATCTTCTCGATGAGCAGGTTCTGCAGCACCCGCACCACCACCGACAGCGGCAGCGCCTTGGGGGTGAGGTCCTCAACCAGCTTGGGCGCGCTCTTGGCCAGGGTCGCCAGCAACTGCTGCACTTCCTCGTGGCCGAGCAGTTCCGGGGCGTGCTCGCGGATCAGGTGCGAGAGGTGGGTGGCGATCACCGTGGCCGGGTCGACCACGGTGTAGCCCATGGTCTCGGCCTGGGCGCGCAGGTGCGGCTGGATCCAGATCGCATCCAGGCCGAACGCGGGGTCCTTGCCGGGGATGCCGTCGATCTTGCCGAGCGCGCCGCCCGGGTCCAGCGCCAGTTCGCGGTCCGGGTGGATGTCGGCGGTGGCCACCGGCACGCCGTGCACCAGCAGGCGGTAGGCGTTGGCCGGCAGTTCCAGGTTGTCGCGGATGTGCACCGGCGGCACCAGGAAACCGATGTCCTGGGTCAGCTTGCGGCGCACGCCCTTGATCCGCGCCATCAACTCGCCGCCCTGGGTCTTGTCCACCAGCGGGATCAACCGGTAGCCGACCTCCAGGCCCAGCGGGTCGATCGGACGCAGTTCGTCCCAGCCCAGTTCGGCATTGGCCTGAGCGGCGGCCGCGGCCTGCGGCGCCGCCTCGGCCGCAGCCGGCGGCGGCAGCAGGCTGCGCTTCCACATCTTCCAGGCCAGCAGGCCCAGGATCAGCGCCAGCGTCAAGAAAGCGACGTTGGGCATGCCCGGGATCAGGCCGACCAGGCCCAGGATCGCCGCCGCCACCGCCAGCGCCTTATGCTGGCCGAACACCTGGCCCATCATCGAGGCGCCCATGTCCTGCGAGCGCGAGGCGCGGGTGACCAGCATCGCCACCGCCGAGGACACCAGCAGCGCCGGCAGCTGCGCGACTAGGCCGTCGCCGATCGACAGCAGGGTGTAGGTGGAGGCGGCCTGCGCCACCGGCATGCCGTGCTGCAGCACGCCGACCGCCATGCCGCCGATCAGGTTGATGAACAGGATCAGGATGCCGGCGATGGCGTCGCCGCGGATGAACTTGCTGGCGCCGTCCATCGAGCCGTAGAAGTCCGCTTCCTCGCGCACTTCCTCGCGGCGGGCCTTGGCTTCCTCGCGGGTCAGCAGACCGGCGTTGAGGTCGGCGTCGATCGCCATCTGCTTGCCGGGCATGGCGTCGAGGATGAAGCGCGCGGTCACTTCCGACACGCGCCCGGCGCCCTTGGTGATGACCACGAAGTTGATGATGGTCAGGATCGCGAACACCACGATCCCGACCGCATAGTTGCCGCCGATCACGAATTCGCCGAAGGCCTCGATCACCTTGCCGGCGGCGCCGTGGCCGCCCTGGCCGTTGATCAGGATCACGCGGGTGGAGGCCACGTTCAGCGCCAGGCGCAGCATCGTGGTCATCAGCAGCACGATCGGGAAGATGCTGAACTCCAGCGGCCGCTTCACGTACACCACCGCCAGCAGGACCATCAGCGAGATGGCGATGTTGAAGGTGAACAGGGCGTCCAGCACCGGTGCGGCCAGCGGCACCACCACCATCGCCAGCATCAGCAACACGATCACCGGGGCGCCGAGCCCGTGCTTGATCATGTCCATGACTTTGCGCGTGTTCATCTGCGCGGCAGGCTGACTCATGGCTGGCTCCCCGGGGCGAATTCATCCACTTCCAGCGGCGGCAACGGCGGCATCGGCCCGCTGCGCCAGGCGCGCAGCGTGTAGACGTACGAGAGGACCTGCGCCACCGCGGAATACAGTCTCACGGGAATTTCCTTGCCGAGTTGGCCTTCCCTATACAAGGCGCGTGCCAAAGGCGGCGCCGAGATCACCGCCACGCGGTGCTGCTCGCCGACCTCACGGATGCGGAAGGCGATCTCGTCCACGCCCTTGGCGACCACGGTGGGGGCGCGCATGCGCCCGCTCTCGTACTTCAGCGCCACCGCATAGTGGGTCGGGTTGACCACCACCACGTCGGCCTTGGGCACGGCTTCCATCATCCGCCGCTGCGACATCTGCATCTGCATCTGGCGGATGCGGCCCTTGACCTCGGGGCTGCCGTCGCTTTCCTTCATTTCCCGGCGCACTTCCTCGCGGGTCATCTTCAGTTTGCGGATGTAATTCCACTTCTGATAGGGCGCGTCGATCGCCGCCAGCAGCGCCAGCGCGCCGGCGGTGTACAGCAGCAGCTTCAGCGTGAAGCCCAGGCCGTGGCCGATGGCCTGCTCCAGCGGCTGCAGCAGCAGGCCGCGCAGGAAGTCGGTGCTGCCCCACAGGCACAGCATCGCGGCGCCGCCGACGAAGCCCATGCGCAGGATCGACTTGAGCAGTTCGACGATGGTCTCGGCGCCGTACATGCGGCTGAGCCCATTCATCGGGTTGAGCCGGTCGAACTTGGGGATCAGCGCCTGGCCGGAGAAGCGCAGGGTGCCCATCAGCACCGGCGCGGCGAAGCTGGCCGCCAGGCAGATGCCGACCAGCGGCAGCACCACCCAGAGCAGGTTCAGCAGCAGGTCGCCGAAATGGCCGAACATCGCCTGCGGATGCTCGCGCAGCGACAGGTCCGGGCGCAGCGCCTGTTTCAGCCAGGCCACCGCACCGGCGGCCATGGAGGTGGACAGGCCCATCAGGGCGAAGACGCCGGCGCTGAACACCGCGGCCGTCGCCAGTTCGCGCGAATGCGGGATGTTGCCCTGTTCGCGGGCTTCGCGCAGACGTTTGTCTGTTGGCTGTTCTGTGCGCTCTGCGCCTTCTTCGCTCTCGGACATCGGGGGTGCGCTCGGCCAGGATCGACCCTGCGCACTGCAAGGACCGTGCCGGTCCCTGGCCCGGATTCCGGGCGCTGCCGCCGCGCCTCTCGGCCGCGGCGGTGGCTAGGCGAGTTGCAGCTCGACCCGGTCGCGGCCCAGCCGCTTGGCCTGGTACAGCGCCGCGTCGGCGCGCGCCAGCAGGTGCTGCAGCGGTTCGCCCGGTCGATACCAGGCCACGCCGATCGAGGCGGTGATCGCCAACTGCCGCTCGCCGATGCGCAGCGGCTGCCCGGCGATGGTGGCGCGCAGGGCCTGCAGCCGCTCGCCGCAGCTCGGCGGCAAGCCGGGCAGCACGGCCAGCAGTTCCTCGCCGCCGTAGCGGCCGACCAGGTCGGCGTCGCGCAGGTTGGCGCCCAGGCGCCGCGCCACCTCGATCAGCACCGCGTCGCCGACCAGGTGGCCGTGTTCGTCGTTGATCCGCTTGAAGTGGTCGAGGTCGATCATCGCCACTGCCAGCGGGGTCTGCTCGGCGTCGCTGCGGCGCATCTGCGCCGCCAGCGCCTCGAGGATGCCGGCGCGGTTGAGCAGGCCGGTGAGGGCGTCGTGCGAGGCCTTCACCGCCAGTGCGGCGCGGGCGATCTCCAGTTCGCGCTTGTCGTGTTCCAGCTCCTCGGTGCGCAGCGCCACCAGTTCGGCCAGTTCGCGCTGGCGCTGGTGCAGGCGGCGTTCGCGCCAGTGCAGCAGGGCCACCGCCAGGCCGCCGCCGAGCACCAGGTACAGCGCGATCATCGGCTGGCTGCGCCACCACACCGGAGCCACCGAGAACGCCACCCGCAGCGGCGCCGAGGCGCTGCGCCGGTAGGCGTCCAGCAACTGCACCTCCAGCACGTAGTGGCCCGGCGCCAGCGGCGGTTGCTCGAACTCGAAGTTGGGCGTGTGCAGCCAGCGGGTGTGTGCGCCCTCGAAGCGATAGCGGAAGCTGATGCGGTTGCGCTCGTCGTACAGGTCCGGCGAGCCGACCGCGATATGCAGCGGATCCTCGCTCCAGCGCAGGCGCGCGCCCGCGGCGATGGCGGCGCCGGCACGGCTGAACTCCTTGAGCGCCAGCCTTGGCGACTGCGCCGGGAACAGCCGCGCCGGATCCAGCAGATGGGTGACGCCACGGCTGCTGCCCAGCCATACCGAGCCGTCGTGGTCTTCAAGGAAGGCCGATTCGGACATGTCGTTCCAGAGCAGCCCCTGCGCCTGCGTCAGCCGCGACCAGGCGCGGCCGTCGTAGACGTCCACGCCCTGGTTGTGGCTGATCCAGATCCACCCGTTGCGGGTGCGGCGCAGGCTGTACAGCTGCAGGCCGCTCAACTGCGCATCGGCCGGCTGCAGGTACAGGGTGTCGCCGTCGAGCCGCCCTTGCCAGGCCCCGGGTCCATACAGGCTGGCCCATGCCTGGCCATCGTCCAGGACCAGCAGCTTGCTGAGCACGGGTTGCGCCGGCGCACCATCCACGATCAGCCGGATCGGCGTCCAGGTCTCGCCACGCAGTCGGAACACGCCGGTCATGCCCACCGCCAGCACGCTGCCGTCGCCACGCTGCTGGATGTCCGAATACTCGCCACCGGGCAGCGCCTGCACCTTCTGCGGCACCGCGTCGGCGTCGGCCGCCGCCAGCAGATACACCCCGCGGTTGCTTAGGATCCACACCCGGCCGCTCGCATCCACGAACAGCTGTTTGGCGATGCCGTCCAGCGGCGGGTAGGCGCGCAGCAGCCGGCCCTGCGCGTCGTATCGGCGCAGCGCGCCGACCGAGCCGATGCTCCACAGCGTGCCGTCCGCGGCGCGTTGCAGGCCGATCATCTGCGTGCCGTTGTCGCTGGGCCAGCGCTGGAAACGGCCATCCTCGCGCAGGCGGTCGACGCCGCCCTCGTTACCGACCAGCAGGTCGCCGCGCTGGGTGCGCTGGATGCTCCAGGTCGGCGCCCGACTGATGCCCTGCGACACATCCCAGTTCTCGATCCAGCCGTAGCCGTTCCAGCGCAGCACGCCTTCGCCATCCATGCTCAGCCACAGGTCGCCGGCCTGGTCGAAGTGCATGGCGACGATGCTGCCCTCGGGCAGGCCGTTGCGACGGTCGAAACTGCGCCAGCGCCCCTGTTCCCAGCGCGCCAGGCCCTGGTTGGTCCGCACCAGCACCCGGTGCTGCGGGTCCAGCAGGATCGGCGTGCGCCAGGTCACCAGGGCCGGTCCGTCCAGCCCGGGGGGTGTCTGCTCCTGGAAGCGCGTCGCGCCGGCCTGCAGCCGCATCACCTTGCGGCTGCCGACGACCCACAGGTTCCCGTCGCGGTCGCGCACCGCATTGCGCCAGAATTCGGCGGGCAGGCCCTGGGCCTGGTCGTAGCGGGTGGCGCGACCGTCGGCATCGATCCGGCACAAGGCCTTGGCGCAGCCCAGCCACAGTGTGTCGTCGACGACGAACAGGTCGTGGATGTCGGCCAGCTCCGGTTGCCGCGCCAGCGTCGCCGCATCGAACAGGGGCTGCAGTTCCCATCCCTTCGCATCGGCCTTGCGCACCGCGCGCAGCAGGCGGTGGTCGTCCAGCACCACCGTGCCCCAGGCCGGTGCGGCCAGGCGCGGGCGGTTCAGCTGGCGATGCGACGGCAGGCTGTTGTGGTCCAGCGGGAGCCACCGTGCCGGCGCGCCGTCGTCCACGTAGATCGCATCGAAGGTGGCTACCCACAGCCGCCGCTGGGCGTCCTCGGCGGCATCGGAGATGTAATGGCCGCCGTGGCCCTGCAGCTTCACTTGCTGGAACTGGTCGCCGTCGAAGGCATACAGGCCGCTTTCGCTGCAGACCAGCAGGCTGCCGTCGCGACGCTGCAGCAGACAGGTGCCGGCCAGGCCGAGCAGACCCTGGTCCTGCGCATAGTGCCGCAACGGGATCACCTGGGCCTGTGTCGCCCCGGTGCATGTCAGTGCCGACAGCAGCAGCCACAGCGGCCCCCACAGGCATCGACCCATGACCGTGCGCATGCGCGCTCAGCCGCCGCTGCACCGCCGTGGGACACGGCGATGGCAGGCACGAGCGGGCGCTGGCGGGCGATAGGGCATGGCGTACGGCGAGCGATGGAAGGAAGGACGGACCGCGGCGATCGACGGGATCCGGGACGGTCGGCGCTGCCGCCGCCCATCCTGGCTCGCCAACGGTAGCCTGGCGTCGGTATCGGCCGCGTCGCGGCGCAGCTTGAGCGCCGGCTAGGCGGTCAGCGCGCGCGCGGCGTTGAAGGCGGCATCGAACAGCCGCTGCACCGGCGCCCCCATCTCGCCGACCAGCACCGCCAGCAGCGCCAGGCCCAGCACCACCGCCACCGGCAGGCCGAGCTGGATCGGGTTCAGCGATGGGGCCGCCTTGGCCAGCGCGCCGAAGGCCAGGTTCACCGCCATCATCGCCACCATGACCGGCAGCGCCAGGGTCACCGCCCCGCGCATGATGCTCATGAAGAAGTTCGGCGCCACCGAGGCCATGGCCTGCGCATCGGGCAGCGCGGTACCGATCGGCAGCGCCTTGTAGCTGTCCACCAGCAGCGACATCACCGCCAGATGCCCGTTGGCGGTGAAGAACATCATGCCGAAGGCCAGGTAGAACCACTGGCCGATCACCGGCGAGTTGACCCCGCGCAGCGGATCGGCCATCTGCGCGAAGCCCAGGCCGGTGCTCTGCGAGACCAGTTCCCCGGCCATCGCCCCGGCCTCGAAGATCATCCGCAGCATGAAGCCCATGCTGGCCCCCACCGCCAGCTCCCGCGCCACGCTGAGCACCACCGCGGCATTGAACCCGTCCCAATCCGGCACCGGCGGCAGGATCGGCGCCAGCGCAATCGCCAGCGTCCCGGCCAGGATCACCCGCACCCGCCCCGGCACCGCCTTGCTCCCGACCATCGGCATCACCGTCAACATCGCCCCGATCCGCAGCATCGTCCACAGCACCGCCCCGATCATCGCGAACGCCCGCGACCCATCGACGACCATTTGCGTGGCGGCATCCATCAGCCCGAGACCCCGTTAACCGCAACAAAAGAACGCCCGGTGGCGCCAGCGCGAAGCCAACGCCCCACCATCAATGGCGCCCCGGCCGGCCCCTGACCAACCAAGGACACCGCACGATTGGCAACGACGCCAAAGCCAAAGCTGCGATAGCCGCAGCTGCCGCTTTTGCGGTTGCTGTTGCCGTTGCTGTTGTTTTGCTCTTGCTCCACCGGGTCCCCTCCGCAGCGGCGGAGCTGGCGGGCAAAACCCCCCACAGGGGGGCGGCGCACAGGGATGTGCGCCGTTTTCGGCCGGGGCACGATGCCCCGTCCGAAAATCCCGCTAGCGGAGCGGACCCGCGCAGCGGGCGCGAAGGCGGGGTGTGCTTTCTTTTGGTTACTTTTCTTTGCACAAGCAAAGAAAAGTGACTCGCCGCCAGGCGAAAGCTGTTGCTCTTCAACCGAGAAAAGACTCCCAGCAGCAAGGAGGCGAAGCGCAGCCATCCCCGCTACCCAATCAAATGCGGAATACGCTGAAACAGCATCGTCGTGTACTCCACCAGATGCGCCAGCAACATGCTCCCCGTCGCAAACAACATCGCCGTCAACGCCACCACCTTCGCGATGAACGCAATGGTCGGCTCATTGAGCTGCGTCGCCGCCTGGAACACACCGATCACCACACCCACCGCCAACATCGCCAGCAACAACGGCCCCGCCACCCACAACACCGTGATCAACCCGCCACGCAACTCCGTCAGCGCCAGTTCCGGACTCATGGCCTCAGACCCCGTTGAAACTGGCGGCCAGCGTGCCGACCGTCAGCACCCAGCCATCGACCAGCACGAACAGCAGAATCTTGAACGGCGCCGAGATCAGCATCGGCGACATCATCATCATGCCCATCGACATCAGCACGCTGGCCACCACCAGATCGATGATCACGAACGGGATGAAGATCAGAAAGCCGATCTCGAACGCCGTCTTCAGCTCGCTGGTCACGAACGAGGCCACCAGCACCTGGAACGGCACCGCATCCGGGCCGCTGTAGGTGCCGTTGCCGGCCATGCCGGCGAAGGTCATCAGGTCGGTCTCGCGCACCTGCGCCAGCATGAACGCGCGCAGCGGCTGCGTGGTCAGCGTCCACGCCGTCTGGAAATCGATCTGGCCGTTGAGATACGGGCTCATGCCCTGGCCCCAGGCCTTTTCCCACACCGGCATCATCACCAACGCGGTCAGGAACAGCGCCAGGCCCATCAGCACCTGGTTGGACGGCGTCTGCCCGGTGCCCAGCGCCTGCCGCAGCAGGCCGAGCACGATGGTGATGCGGGTGAAGGCGGTCAGCACCAGCAGCAGCGACGGCAGCAGGGTGATGGCCGTCATCAGCAGCAGCGTCTGCAGCGGCAGGCTCACCGGCTGCGCGCCGATCTTGCCGACGTTGACCTCCGGCAGCGAGGGCAGGGTGGGCGCGGCGTTCTGCGGATTCTGCGCGGTCGGCGTGGCGGCGGGCGCCTGCGCGGCCTGCGCCCAGGCAAAGGCGGGCAGCAGGCTCAGCGTCAACAGGATCAGCAGCAGGCGCAGCCGGCGGGCGTTGCGGTTCCAGAAAAACGGCATGATCATTTGTCCTTGCGCAGCTTCTGCGCCAGAAGCTGGGCGAAATCGGGAAGCTGCTTGAACGGCTTGATCGAGGGCAGGGTCGGCGCAGGCGCCTGCGGCAGCGGCTCGGGCAGCTGATGCAAGGTGCGTACCCCGCCGGGCGAGACGCCGAGCAGCAGCTGTTCGCCGTTGACCTCGACCACCACCACCCGCTCCTTGGCGCCGACCGCCAGGCTGGCGACCACGCGCAGGCCTTGCGCCGGGCGGAAGCCGCTGCCGGGCAGGCGCTTGAGCACCCAGGCCATGGCCAGGATCAGGCCCAGCACCAGCAGCAGCGCGAACACCGCGCCGAGCAGGCTGGGCGCCGACGGCGCCGCGTTGCCGACGCCCGAGCCGTGCTTGGCGGTCTGCGTGGCGACGGCGAGCAGCAGGCTCACCGCAGTCTCCGGATGCGCTCGCTGGGGCTGACCACGTCGGTCAGGCGCACGCCGAAGCGGTCGTTGATGGTCACCACCTCGCCGTGCGCGATCAGGGTGCCGTTGACGTAGACGTCCAGCGGTTCGCCGGCGCCGCGCTCCAGTTCCACCACCGAACCCTGATTGAGCTGCAGCAGGTTGCGGATCGGAATGCGGCTGCGGCCGACTTCCAGCGACAGCGTCACCGGCACGTCCAGGATCACGTCCAGGTTTAGGTCGTTGGACTCGGCCATGGCGTCCGGCTGCAGGCTGTCGAACTGGGCCGGCGCCGGCTGGGTGGGATCGGTTTGGGTCATGGCAGGTCTTCCTGGGGAGCGGGTCGGCGGCGCAGCGCGCCGGGGGGATGGGTGGCGGTGATCTTCACCGCGTTCTGGCCGTGCGAGATGCCGAACTCGCCGGTGAACACCGGGATGTTCTCCACGCACAGCGGCACCTGCTTGGGCAGGTCGATCGGCAGCACGTCGCCGATCTTCAGCCGGGTCAGCTCGCGCAGGCTCATCTGCTTCTGCGCCAGCACGCTGGAAATGGTGACCTCCGAGCCGAACAGCTGCTCGCGCAGCATGATGTTCCAGCTCTCGTCGCGGTCCACGCGGTCGCTCTGGATGCCGGCGTCGAGCAGTTCGCGGATCGGCTCCAGCATCGAATACGGCAGGGTCACGTGGATCTCGCCGCCGCCGCCTTCCAGCTCCACGTGGAAGCGGCTGACCACCACGTACTCGCGCGGGGTGACGATGTTGGCGAAGTGCGGGTTGACCTCGGAATTGAGGTACTCGAACTCCACCTCCATCACCGGCGCCCAGGCTTCGGCCAGGTCGGCGAAGGTCTGCTTGAGCATCAGCTGGATCACCCGCATCTCGGTCGGGGTGAACTCGCGGCCCTCGATGCGGGTGGGATAGCGGCCGTCGCCGCCGAAGAAGTTGTCGACCACGGTGAACACCAGGGTCGGCTCGAACACGATCAGGCCGGTGCCGCGCAGCGGCTTGAACTTGATCAGGTTCAGGTTGCTCGGCACGTACAGCGAGTGCATGTAGTCGTTGAACTTGATCAGGTCGATGCCGCGCACCGACAGGTCGGCCGAGCGCCGGATCAGGTTGAACAGGCCGATCCGCCACAGGCGCGCGAAGCGCTCGTTGACCATCTCCAGGGTCGGCATGCGCCCACGGATGATCCGGTCCTGGCTGGAGAAGTCGTAGCTGCGCGCCTCGCCCGGCTCGGCCGGCGCCGGCTCGGTGTCCACCACGCCCGCGTCGACGCCATGCAGCAGGGCATCGATCTCGTCTTGGGAGAGCAGGTCGGTCATCGCGGCAGCGCCTTTACTGGGTCACGAAGCTGGTGAACAGGAGTTCTTCCACGCACTTCTTGCCGGTCTCGGCGGTCATCAGCTTCTGCGCGTCGGCCAGCGCCGCGGCCTGCAGCTTCTTGCGCCCATCGATGTTGGCGATGTCCTGCGCCTGCACCTGCGAGAACAGCATCAGCAGGTGCGCACGGATCGCCGGGGCGTTCTCGGTGATCAGCTTCAGTTCTTCCGGGTCGCGGGTCATCAACTGCACTTCCAGCTGCAGGTAATGCGGGCCGTCTTCCGCGCCGCCGTTGAGATTGACCACGAACGCCGGGTCCATCGCGAAGTACTGCGCCGGCTTGGGGATCTCGGCGGTCTTTTCCTCGGCCTTGGCGTGGCCGCCCTCGGGCTTCTTCAGGAAGAAGAACGCGCCGGCACCGCCGCCGCCCAGCACCAGCACCGCCGCGACGACGATGATCAGCAGCTTCTTCTTCGACTTGCCGCCTTCCGGGGCGTCCTTGGCGTCTTTCTTGGATTTGTCGGCGGCTGACACTGAGCGGGCTCCTGAGGGGGGTCTGCCCCTGAGGATGCAATCGCCGTGCCGAAACCGGGCGCCTGGCGCGCCGGGTGTTTGACGGCGCCGCCGCGCGCCATGCCGGCGCGGGCCGAGACCGTTGTGGGAGAGGGGATCGGGCCCAGCGGAGGGGCCTCAACCCCGCCGTATCCTTCCGACGAAAGTCGAGGCCGAGACCCGTTCCACTCCCTCGATCGCCGTGAAGGGGCGCCTGGCGCGCCCCGGATCGTCAGGCGTAGGCGTCGAGCAGACCGCGCTGGCGCAACACCACTGCCGGAATCCCGACGCTGCCGGACAGGTCGTCGGCGAGCTCGCCGCCGCTGCGGCCGCCGCCCTGCGGCGTGCCCTGCGCATTGGCCTGCTGTTGCTGCGGCTGCTGCTGGCCGACGTCGGCCTGGCCGAGCTGGAAGCCGTGCTGGCCGAGCATGTCGCGCAGGCGCGGCAGGCTGTTCTCGAGGGCCTGGCGCACGTCGGCCTGGTTGCTGCTGAAGCTGGCGTTGACCTGGTCGCCGGCCATGTGCAGGCGCACTTCGACCGGGCCGAGCTCGGCCGGATTGAGCTTGATGTGGGCGTGGCCGATCTTCTGGTCGGCCAGCCAGCTGATGCGCGCGCCCAGTTCCTCGTCGAACTGGTTGCCGTGCAGGTTCGGGGTCGGCGTGGGCGAGCCGGTGAACGGCTGCGGATCGGCCAGGCGCGCCGTGGCGTGCAGCGGGGCCGCCGCCGCGGTCGGCACGATCGCGCTGGGGTCGGTGGCGGGCGCGGCGTCGCCGCTCTCGCCACTCTTGCCGCCGGACGCGGCGGCGATGGCGGCCAGCGCCGCCAACGGCGCCGCGGTGTCGGCGCCGCCGGCCTTGTCGGCGGACCCGGCCTGCGCCAACAGCATCGCGCCGAAGCCGCCGGCCGCGGAGGCGGGGGCGGTGCCGGCCGTCGCGGCAGTGCCGGCGGTGGCGGCAGTCGGATCGGTGGCGCCGGCCGCGGTCTGGGCCGCGGCGTCGCCGCCGAGCAGGGCGCCCACGCCGTTGGCCACGGCGCCGGCGACGCCGACCGCCAGCCCGGCCGCTGCGCCCAGCGGGGTCGCGGTGGCCGCCGGCAGCACCGCCGCGCCGATCGCCGGCAGCAGGCCCAGGCCGATGCCGGCCAGCCCGGCCGGCGGCCAGGCGCTGTCGTCGGGCTTGGCGTCCTCGTGCTTGTCTTCGGTCTTGGCCTTGCCCTTGTCGCTGCCCGAGGCCTTGGTCTCGGTGCTGCTCTTCTCGGCGTCCTGGGCGACCTTGTCGCCGGCCTGCGCGGTGCGCGCGGGGTCGCTGGCGGTGTCGTCCGCGGCGGCCGGACGCTTGTCCGCCTGGTCCTTGCCGGCGTTCTGCGCCGGCTTGGGCGTCTCGCGGGCGGCGGGCTTGGGCGCGGTGGTACGCGCCGAGCCGCCGCCGCCGAGCAGCTTGGCGAAGTCCTTGTCCTTGCCGCCGGCGCGGTCGGTGCCCTGCGTGTCGTTGCCGCCGCCGATCTGGCTGGCGCGGCCACTGCCGCCCAGCGCGGAAAGCGCGTTGTTCATCGTCCGTCTCCGTCATCGTGTTCGTCGGCGGTGGCCGCCAGGCGCGCGCGGCGCGCGCCCAGGTCGTCCATCTCGCGCTGGCTGCGGCGGTCGTCGACCTTGCGTTCCTGCGCGCGGTAGCTGGCCGCGAGCTGTTCCAGCACCTGCTTGTCGCGGCTGGCCAGCAGCAGCCGGCTGCGCTCCATCTCCACCTTTTCGCGGTTGCGGTCCACGGTCTGGCACTGCTGCTGCACCGCGCTCTCCAGCCGGTCCAGGAAGGCGCGGCGGTTGGCCAGTTGCGCCAGGCTGGTCGCGGCCATCTGGCTGTTGGCGTACTCCTCGGCGTAGCGGCGCAGTTCCTCCAGCCGCGACTCGTGGGTGGCCAGGGCGCGCTGGCGCTCGGCGAGATCGCGCGCGACCTCGTCTTCGTGCTGCTGGGCGCGGCGGAGCAGGGGATCGAGACGTTGCGATTGCATCATGGCTTAGTTCTCGCGGTCGACCAGGCGCTTGAGGGCGGCCTGGCTGTGGGGCAGATCTGCGGCTTTGGCGACGTCCTGTCCGAGGAATTCCATGATCTCCGGCCAGCGCTCCAGCGCTTCGTCCACGGCCGGATCGTTGCCGCGCTGGTAGGCGCCGATGGTGATCAGGTCGCGGTTGGCCGAGTACGCGGCCACCAGCCGCTTCAGCGAGCGGATGCGCATCCGCCACGGCTCGTCGGCGATGTCCTGGACCACGCGGCTGACCGAGGACTCGACGTCGATGGCCGGGTACAGGCCGCTGTCGGCGACGCGCCGCGACAGCAGGATGTGGCCGTCGAGGATGGCGCGCGCGGCATCGGCGATCGGGTCCTGCGGATCGTCGCCTTCGGTGAGCACGGTGTAGAAGGCGGTGATCGAGCCGCGGCCCTTGGCGCCGTTGCCGGCGCGCTCGACCAGCGCCGGCAGCTTGGCGAACACCGACGGCGGATAGCCGCGGGTGGTCGGCGGCTCGCCCACCGACAGGCCGATCTCGCGCTGGGCCTGGGCGAAGCGGGTCAGCGAGTCCATCAGCAGCAGCACGTTCAGGCCCTGGTCGCGGAACCACTCGGCGATGGCGGTGGCGCGGTAAGCGCCGTGCAGGCGCGCCAGCGGCGGGCGGTCGGCGGGGGCGGCGACCACCACGGCGCGGCGCAGGCCTTCCTCGCCCAGGGTGGTCTCGACGAAATCGCGCACTTCGCGGCCGCGTTCGCCGATCAGCCCGACCACGATCACGTCGGCGGCGGTGTAGCGGGTCATCATGCCCAGCAGGGTGGACTTGCCGACGCCGGAGCCGGCGAACAGGCCCACGCGCTGGCCGCGGCCGATCGGCAGCAGTGCGTTGATCGCGCGCACACCCACGTCCAGCGGGGTGGTGATCGGTTCGCGCGCCAGCGGGTTGATCGACACGCCGGCCATGCCCACCGAGCCTTCGGCGCGGATCGGGCCCTTGCCGTCCAGCGGCACGCCGTCCGAGTCGATCACCCGGCCGAGCAGGCCTTCGCCCACTTCGACGCCGCCGCGGCGGTGCAGCGGCACCACCCGCGCGTTGGGCAGCAGGCCGTGGGTTTCGGCGCTGGGCATCAGCGAGGTGCGGTCGCCGGAGAAGCCGACCACTTCCGCGTCGACCCAGCCGCCGTCGACCTCGACCTTGCAGGTGGCGCCCATCGGCGCCTCGCAACCGACCGCTTCCAGGGTCAGGCCGACCGCGCGGCGCAGGATGCCTTCGCGGATCAGGCCGCGGCCGGCGGCCACGTCCAGATCGAGCTTGCCGAGGCGGCCGGCCAGGCGCAGGTTGCGCGCATCCAGCCAGTCGGCGGGGTGGGTGCCGGACAGCGCGCTCACAGGCCCGCTCCGGACTTGCGCATCACCGTTTCCAGGGCCGCGCGCAGGCGCGCCTCCAGGGTGCCGTCGATGCGCACCGATTCGGCGTGCACGCGCAGGTCGCCGCGGCTCAGGCTCAGGTCCGGCACCAGCCGGATGCCCTGATCCATCAGCGTCAGCAGCGGGGTCAGCGCGGCGATGTCGTCCGGGTGCAGGCGCACCTCGACATCGCGGCGCGCGCCGCCGACCGCGTCCAGCGCCTCGGCGACCAGTTCCGACAGCAGCACCGGGTCGGCCTGGTAGGCGCGGCCGACCAGGCTGCCGGCGATGCGCACGGCCAGCTCGCCGAGCGCGCCGACCACCTCGTTCTCCAGCCGCGCCAGCGGCCGCGAGAAGTTGTCCAGGATGCCTTCGATCTGTGCGGTCAGGCGGCGGATCTCGGCCTGGCCCTGGGCCAGGCCCTCGGCGTGGCCGCGTTCGAAGCCTTCGTGCTGGGCCGCGGCCTCGATCGCCTGGATCTCCTCCAGGCTCGGCGGACGCAGCACCGGCTCGTCCGGCAGCGCGTCTTCGTAGGGCAGCGCCGCCAGCGCGGACGGGGCATCGAGTTCCGGCGCCAGCCAGCGCACCACGTTGCCGTTCATACCATGGCCTCCGCACCGCTACCGCCCAGGCTGATCACGCCTTCGTCGGCCAGGCGCCGCACGATCGCCAGGATCTCCTTCTGCGCGGCTTCCACGTCGGACAGGCGCACCGGGCCGCGCGCTTCCATGTCTTCCAGCAGGATCTCGGCGGCGCGCTGGGACATGTTCTTGGTGATCTTGTCGCGCACCTTGATGTCGGCGCCGCGCAGGGCCAGGCCGAGACGGTCGCCGCTGACTTCGCGCAGCATGGTCTGCAGGCCGCGGTCGTCCAGCTCCACCAGGTTGTCGAACACGAACATCAGGTCCTGGATGCGGCTGCCCAGGTCGGCGTCGATCTTGCTGATCGCCGACAGCACGCCCTGGTCCGAGCCGCTGTCCAGGAAGTTGAGGATGTTGGCCGCGACCTTGACCCCGCCCACGTTGGACGACTTCAGGTTCTGGTTGCCGGAGAACTGCCGCTCCATGATCTCGTTGAGCTCGTTGAGCGCGTGCGGCGGGATGCCGTCGAGGGTGGCGATGCGCATCAGCACGTCGGCGCGGGTGCGCTCGGGCAGCAGCTTCAGCGCCTCGGCGGCCTGGTCGCTGTCCAGGTGCGCCATCACGATGGCGATGATCTGCGGATGCTCGTTGCGCACCAGGTCGGCGATGGAGCGCGGGTCCATCCACTTCAGGGTGTCCAGGCCGGTGGTGTTGCGGCCCAGCAGGATGCGGTCGATCAGGCTGCCGGCCTTGTCGGCGCCCAGCGCCTGCACCAGCACGTTGCGGATGTAGTCGTCGGCGCCCACGCCCAGCGAGGTCTTGCTGCCCAGCTCGGCATTGAACTCTTCCATGACCTTCTCGACCTGGTCGCGCGAGATGCCGCTCAGCGTCGCCATGGCGATGCCGATCTTCTGCACCTCCTTGGGGTCCATGTGCTTGAGCACCTCGGCCGCGTCGGCCTCGCCGAGCGACAGCAGCAGCACGGCGGCGCGCTGGGTGCCATTCATTGCATTCGCATCAGGCTTCACTGGCGACCCATCCCTTCACGACCTGCGCCACGCGCTTGGAATCCTGTTTGACCGCTTCGCGGGCCTGACGCAACCGCTCCTCGTAGGCGTCGGGCAGGGCGATGGCGGGGTTGCCGCCAGCGCCGCCGCTGAGGCTGGCGGTGTCCTCGCCCAGCGACGGCAGCAGCGGGTTGTCGTCGTCGAGCATCGACAGCTTGGCGTCGCGCGGCTCGTTGCCGTCGCGGTCGTGGCCCACCGACGCGGCCGGCGCGGGACCGGCGATCTGGCGCAGCGCCGGGCGCAGCACGCCGAACAGCAGCGCCAGCACCACCGCCGCACCCAGCACCAGGCGCGCGACGTTCATCACCCGCGGATCTTCCCACCAACCGGGCTTGTCGGCCGCTTCCGGGGCCTGGCGGACGAACGGGGCGTTCATCACCGAGACGGTGTCGCCGCGTTCGGCGTTGAAGCCCACCGCCTGCTTGACCAGGCCTTCGATGCGGGTCAGCTCGGCGGCGCTGAGCGCCTGCTCGGTCATCTTGCCCTTGGCGCCCGGCCGCATCACGTGGTCCACCAGCACCGCCACCGAGACGCGCTTGATGCGCCCGGCCGGCTGCCGGGTGTGCTGCAGGGTGCGGTCCAACTCGTAGTTGCGGGTGGCGCTCTTGGAGCTTTCGGTCGGGGTCGCGGCGGCGGCCTGCTGGGTGCCGGCGGTGCCCGCGGCGGGCGGGGCGCCGGTGGCGCCCGGCTGGCCCGGCGCGCTGCCCGGCGAGTTGCTGGTCGCGCCGGGCGCGCCCTGCGGACCGCTGGTGCTGGTGCTGCTGTCGCTGACCTGCTCGCTGCGCAGCTTCGGCGGGTCGCCGTTGTACAGCTCGCGCGCTTCCTCGACCACCGAGAAGTCCATGTCCACGTTCACTTCCGGGTTGACCCGGCCCGGGCCGGTCATCGGCTCCAGCAGTTCGCGGATGCGCTGGTTGTAGGCGCTTTCCTGGCGGCGCACCTGATCGAACTGGGCGGCGTTGAGCGCGGCATCGCTGTTGGGGTCGGCGATGGTCAGCATGCGTCCGCTCTGGTCGACCACGGTGACGCGGTCCGGCGCCAGGTCGGGGATGCTGGAGGCGACCATGTTGACGATCGCATCGACCTGGTTGCGTTCCAGGGTGGTGCCGCCGCGCAGTTCCAGCACCACGGAAGCGCTGGCGGCCTCGCGCTGGCGGGTGAACGCGCTCGGCTTGGGGATGGCCAGATGCACCCGCGCCTCGCGCACCGGGCGCAGGCTGGCGATGGTGCGCGCCAGTTCGGTTTCCAGGGCGTGCTGGTAGCGCGCGTTCTCCACGAACTGGCTGACCCCGAAGCCGGGATCCTTTTCCATCACTTCGAAGCCCATGTTGCCGTTGTCGGTCAGGCCGGCGCCGGCCAGCTTCAGCCGCGCGTCGTACAGCTTGTCCTCCGGCACGGTGATCGCGCCGGTGGCCTGGTCGAGCTTGAACGGGATCTGCGCGGTGCGCAGCAGGTCGGTGGCCTCGGCCGTGCCCTTCTCGTCCAGGCCGGTGTACAGGGGAGTGTAGGCCGGCTTCTGCGACCAGAAGAACACGAACAGGCCGGCGGCCACGGCCACCGCGATCATCGCCATCAGGCCGATGCGCCGGGTGAGTTGCAGGCTCTGCAGGCGGTCGAACCAGGCCCCGGCCTTTTCGCTGTTGAATGTGTCTTTGCTGATCGCAAGCGCCATCGTCTTCTACCCTTACAGCGGCATGTTCATCACGTCCTGGTACGCCTGGACGAGTCGGTTGCGGACTTCCACGGTAGCGCGAAACGCCACCTGGGACTGTTGCGCGGCCAGCATCACCTTGGCCAGGTCGGCGCTGGGGTCGCCCAGTTCGAAGGCCTTGGCGAGGTCGCCGGACTTCTGCTGGGCCTCGTTCACGCCGCCGATCGCGTTGCGCAGGGTCTCGGTGAAGCTCGGGCCCTGCACGCCCTGGCTGCCGCCCAGGCCTTCGATCGCATTGCTGCGGCCGACATCGCCCACCCGCGTCTGCGCCGCCTGGCCGACCTGGCCCTGGTAGCTGCGGATCTGCGAAAGGATGGAGCTGATGGAGTCGCTCATACGGTGAAGTCCCTGCCGGGAGACGGCTTGCCCGTATGCAATGCAAGCGGTGTGCCGAAACGGCACTCACGTGTCGCGCAGCCTCCGGACAGGCATGCGCGGGCAAGGCCGGCACCCGGTGACGGGTTCCTGGCGCCGGCGGCACGGCCGGCACGGACCGCGCGCCGGCAAGGTGTCGGCAGGTTGACGCCGTGCGCCGCGTCACGGTCGGACGCGGGTGCCGCGCGGCGGCCTCATGGTGGACGAGGGGGCCGACTCAGTCCGGCAGCCAGGCCGCCCGCCACTCCTGCAGATTGGCGCCGTGCAGCAACCAGTCGCGCTGCACCGTCGCGCGCAGGGCCATGCCGGCGGCGGTGCGTGCGTCGGCGTCGGCCAGGTGCGCGCGGATCGCATTGACCCAGTCGCGAAAGCGATTCTTGACCAGGGTGACCGGCAGCGCGCCATCGCGGTAGGGCGGCAGGTCGCTGGCCACCACCGGATAGCCGCAGGCGCCGTACTCGAGCAGGCGCAGGTTGCTCTTGCAGCGATTGAACAGGTTGTCTTCCAGCGGCGCCAGCGCCAGGTCCAGGCCCAGCGCGGCCAGCGCCTGCGGATAGCGAGCGAAGTCCACGCCCGCGTGCACCTCGTGCACGTGCCGGCGCAGCCGCTCCGGGCACAGGCCCATGAACACCCAGTGCACCTCGCCGGCCAGCGCCTGCACCACGTCGGCGATCAGTTCCAGGTCGCCGGTGTGGCTAAGCCCGCCGGCCCAGCCGACCCGCGGCTTGGCCGAGGCGGATGCCGCCGGCGGCGCCAGCGCGCCCCACAGTTGCGGCTCCAGCCGGTTGCGCACCACGCGGATGTCGCCGTGCAGGCCGGCCAGCGCCTCGGCCAGGTCCGGCGTGGAGACGGTGACCCGGTCCACCAGCGTGGCGGCGCGCCGCAGCGAGCGCAGCACGTCCTTGGGCATGTGCTCGCGATGCGCGCTCTTCAACGGCAGGTTCGGCAGGTAGTCGTCCAGCTCGTAGACCATGAAGGCAGGGCCGAACCGGCGCATGCGCTCCATCCGCGCCAATTCCGCATCGCCGACCCGGCGCTGCAGCACCACCACGTCGGCGCCGATGCGCTGCAGCTCCACCGGATCGAGCAGGCGCGCGTAGTACAGGCCGTCGATCTGCGCGGCCGCGGCCAGCGCCTGGAATGGCTGGATCACCCGGTACTGGCCGCTGCCGAAGGTGTCGCCGGGATGGGCCAGCACCCGCGGCAGCGGTTTCCAGGCCAGCGGCTGCCAAGAGAATTCGGACTCGGTCAACTGGAAACCGCCGGGCTGGTCCAGGCCCAGGCTCGGCGAATACGCCGGATCCTGCGCCAGCGCCGGCAGCCAGCGCTGCAGCAGCGCCTCGTCGGCCACCTCGCTGCGCGTGGCCGAGGCTGGTTGCAGCAGCAGCGCCTGCGGCGTCCACACGGTCCAGGCGCCCGTCGCCGCGGCGCGCAGGCACAGGTCCACGTCGGCGCCGCCGGCGGCGAAGCCGGCCGCGTCGAAGCCGCACAGGTGTTCGAACAGCGCCCGCCGCACCAGCAGGCAATGCGCCGACACCGCGCTGTAGCGGTGTGCCACCTGCAGCCGGCCCATGTAGCCCGGCTGCGCCATCGCCTCGCCGGCGAAGGCGTGGCCGGCGCCGGCCAGCAGGCCCGGCAGCAGGCCGGCATGGGTGATGCGGCCGTCGGCGGACACGCCCTTGGCGCCGACGATGCCGACTTCGGGCCGCTGCGCGTGGTTCATCAGCGCGTGCAGCCAGCCGTCCTGCACCGCGGCGCTGTCGGCGTCCAGGAACAAGAGGTACTCGCCTTGCGCCTGGGTGGCGGCGAGGTTGTGCGCCTCGGCCTGGCAGACCCGCTGTTCCAGCGCGAACACGCGGATGCGGCCGTTGCCCAGCTCGGCCACGGCCTGCATCCACGCGGTGATCTCCGGGGCGTGGCTGGCGTTGTCCACCAGCAGCAGTTCGTAGGCGGGGTAGGCGGTCTGTTCGAGCAGGCTGACCACCGCGCGCTGCAGCGCCGGCAGATTGTCCTGTGCCAGCAGCACGATCGAGACCGGTGGCTGCGCGGGGTGGCCGTAGTCGATGCGGAACAGGCCGCCCGGCAACGGCTCGATCGTGGCCTGCGGATAGCCGCGGGCCTGCAGGTGCGCGGCGATCGCGCGCTGGCGCGCCGGACCGCCGGCCTCGGCGCTGGCCGGCGTGGCGACCAGCAGCGGCTCGGGCAGGTGTGCGATGCCGTCGCCGCCGTCGCGCAGGAACAGGCGCAGAATCAGGTCCAGTTCGCTGGCGCCGTCGTGGGCCGGGTCGAAACCGCCCAGCGCCTGCACCGCCGTGCAGCGGAACACCCAGTGCCCGGCCGTGGCCAGCGGGTTGCCCAGCAGCAGGTCCAGGTCCGGGTCGGGCCGCAGCAGCGGCGCCAGGGTGTCCGCGTCCACAGCCAGCCATTCGTCCGCATACAGTGCGTTGCACTGCGGTTGCTGTGCCAGTTCCAGCAGCAGCCGCAGCAGGCCGCCGGCGTAGAACCGGGTGCCCGCGACCACGCGCAGGCAGCAGTCGCTGCCCGGCGAGGCATCCAGTGCGGCGGACAGCGCCGCCGCATCGGCCGCGGCCGGCAGCGGTGGCAGGATCCGGACCCGCGGGTCGGGCCACGCGGGGAGGGAGGCATCGCCCAGCACCAGCGCCTGCACCTGCGCGAACGGCGTGCCCTCCAGCAGCAGGCTGTCCAGCGTGGCGTCCAGCGCGGCACGGTCTGCGCCGCGTGCGTCGACCAGCACGGCGAGCCGCGGCGCGCCGCCGAGGGCGTCCAGGCGCGCGTCGAGAAGGTCACGTTGCGCCGGCGTCACCGTCCGCTGCGCCTGCCAGTCGCGCAGCGTCGCCTGTACGCAGACCCGCGCGTAGGCGTCCTGGATCGCCTGCAGCAGGTCCACCGGCGTGCCGGGGCCGCCGCCCAGCGGCGTCACCGTGACCTGGCGGACGTCGCCATCGCCGCGGTACCAGCCCATGGCGCGCACGCCCTGGCGGAAGTTGGCATGGCCCTGGTCGCCGATGCCTGGCTGGTCGCGGCCTGCCTGGCTGTATTGCTCTTCCGATACCCGGAACCGGGTCAAGGGCTTTGCCAGCAGCGCCAGGTGGCCGCGGTGCAGCAGCTTGGCGTACAGCGCCAGGTCGCCGACCCAGTTGATGACCTTGCCGGCCAGCGTCATCAGCTCGTCGCCGATCTCCAGCAGGTCGCTGCGCCGGCACAGCACGCAGCTGGGCTCGCCGACGAAGTTGATGGTGTGGTCGGCCAGGAACGACAGCAGCTCCGGCCCGTCCAGCAGCACGTCGCCGGCGAACGGGAAGGCGGTGGCCGGGATGTCCTCCAGCGGCGCGCCGTGGCTGTCGATGCGTTGGCGGCGCGAGGACGCCAGCAGGACGTCCGGTGCACTCTGCATCGCCGCGACCAGCGCGGCGATGCAGTCCGGCGCCAGCACGTCGTCGTCGTGCAGGAACTTGACGTACTCGCCCTGGGCCAGGGCGATGCCGCGCGCGGTGCTGCCGAGTTCGCCGTAGCGCTCCGGATTGCGGTGATAGCGGATCGGGAACGGGGCCATCGCGGCGCGGCGTTCCACCACCTCGGCGATCGCCTCGGTGGGGTTGTCGTCGCAGATGACCAGTTCCAGCGCCGGATAGGTCTGGGCCAGCACGCTGTCGAGCGCCTGCTCGAAGTAGCGCAGCTTGTAGGCCGGCATGACCACGCTGACCAGGGGCGGGTGGGGCATGAACGATGGACCGTGTCGGGAGGGGGCGGGCTCGGTCGCGAGGGCGGTCGCGACCAAGTGGGGCAGTTTCCCGATCATGCAATAAGCATGCCGATAGATGTCGGCCCTGTGAAATAGGATGGGGCGGGTGCCGACCCGGTGGCGAGTGGCAGGCTGTATGCAGGATCGGTAAAAACCGGAGTTCGCTCTTCATGTTCGGTCATAACCCCATATAGACGCCGTCCAATAGCGACGTGGTTGAAGAACGTGAAGCGGTTCCTTCGAAATCTGAGATGGTTACCTTTTCTCATGTTGATAACGTGATTTCGCTTCGCCTCATGAGCTGGAATGAAATAGCTTCAATTAGCGGGCTGCCTACACTAATTCGACTCCAGAACGTCTTGTCGATGCATGCTCAATGCAGTCGCAGGATTTGATCCTGCAGGGCCGTAGAGTGTCCACACCGGATGAGGCGCGGAGTTCAGAGGTTCGCAACAAACATTCCGATGCGAGCTGCATCATGCTGTTTCTTGGGATGAATAGCCTGCATGGAAGCGCCTAATGCTTGGTGGCTGTGCTGTCTGTCTGGCCTCAACTAAGGGCCTGGATTATTGGGGGGTTATTTCGAGGTTTTTTAATTACTGAGGCTGCTTTATTTGGAAGGGCGGCTAATGCTCAAGGGTTATGTTGAACGCGGTCTGGGCTAAGGAGGTTGTCAGCAGTAGAGGCGTTGTGGTGGGTTGGTTATATGGCGTTTAATTTCCAATTAAAATCGAAGGAGTCTCTTATCATGTCGGACGTAATCTCGAGCGCCAATATCTATGTGAAAAGTGGCACGCGTGCGCAATTTGACGCTGCTGCAACGGCTGGTGAACTTGCTGCCCGCGAGCCATACTTCATCAGTGATGAAGGAAGGTTCGCAATCGGTACCAGTGCAAATAGCTACGTGACTTGCGCCATTGCATTGACTCAGAACTTGTCCTTATATGTCTCCAGTGCGGGTAGCGATTCCAATGATGGGCTAACTGCTGGGACTGCATTCCAGACGATTCAGCGCGCTGTGGATGTAGTGCGGACGCGTTACTCGCTGTGCGGCTATACGGTATTCATCAATGTCGCGGATGGGACGTATGTGGAGAATGTTTCAGTGGGCAACGTCCCAGGAGGCGTCGTTCGGTTTGTAGGTAGCACGTCGGCTATTTGGCGCAATACTTCGGGATGGATCCTGACGATGGGCGATGCCAGCAGGGTTCAGGTGTCTGGTTTCACTTTCGGCGGCGGGAGCACAGCAAACGGTGTCTTGATCGGCAATAGAGCAGCATGCAGTTTCTTGGGTGGCCACGTGTTTGCAGCGATGGCCGGTTCTCAAATCACCACGGTGACCAATGGCGTCTGCTACGTTTCAGGCAGCTACAGTATCACTGGAGGTGGCACGACGCATTACGGAGTATACGATGGTGGTCAGCTTGTTATTGGTGGTATCACCGTTACCTTGACAGGTACGCCGGCTTTTACTATTGCTTTCGCTGACATTGGCCGCGTGGGCGGCATAAATGGTGGCGACGCGACATTTGCCTTTTCCGGAGCGGCTACCGGTTTACGTTATAAGGTCTATCTTAATGGGGCTGTTTGGTTCAATGGAAAGGGTCAAAATGTTTTTCCGGGAAATGCGGCCGGAGTTTTGAACACCGGAGGTAATTATTACTGACATTCAGCACTTGCGAAGGATGTTTGGTCTCGTGGCGGCTTGCGTTTTGGATTCAGATGTTGGGCCTGTCCACGCTGTCGATACCAGGTTGAGCACGCCCTGGCGGAAATCGATGGCTTATATCGACTAGGCGATACAGCCCGGTTCCAGCACTCGTCGCGCTGGAACTTGACGTAGTCGCACTTCGCCAGGATGACACCTGCCGAATTCGCCCAATCGACTGGTTGAGTTGTTAGCGGATCGAGAGCCACACCGTAGCCGGTTTGTGCTTCAATGCGGCGGCAATTTCGCCATCGGGGTTGTCGTCGCATAGCACAGATACAATATCGGATAGGTCTAGTCGGGCACGCTTTCCAGCGTCCGCTCGAAGTAAGGAAGCTTGCGGATGGGCGTGAGCAATGACCTGTATTGGGAAGAGCATGTGCGTGGAAGTCGGCGGAAATGCGGCCGCGCCTTCCATACGAAGCAATTTCTGAGTCAGAGCGCTTAGTGCTTGCGCCTACGGAGTCCGCTGCAGTCTTCTTGCAGCGGACAGCCGTGAGCCTTTCGTAGTGTGTCGTTTTAGAATCGGTAAGCGCCGGTAGCCAATCCTGGGATAGGTGGATCAGGCGAACCGAGTGTCTTCAGCAGTTGATCGAGCACTTCGCTGTCAAGTGGAAATTGGCTGGCCCTAAAAGCATGCTGCGTATTAAAAGACTCATTGTTTCTTCCGGTTTCACTCTACATAAAGCACGCTATCGAAGTAGTACATGGCGTACTGGCGCAGGCGCAGCTTTGCATCCGGCAGGATGCGGTCCAACTCGGCAACGATGTCCACCAAATCGAGCGCATGGTGGTAGCAGGTGATTGCCATGCGCGGGCGGCAGCGTCGGATCAGATCGGCGCCGCCGCGCAGTACCTTTGGCTCGGCTCCCTCAACGTCCATCTTCAGCACGGTGACTTGCTCGACCATGTCGTCCAGCCGCAGGCAATCCACGCGAGCTGAGCCATTACCATCGAGCCGGCTGCCCATGGTGCCCTGGGCGTCGAACGCCAGGGTCCCTGCGACATCGGCCACCGCCGCGTTGTACAGGGTAGTGCGTCCGCCGTCCTCCGCCAGTCCATGCTGCAGGGCCGCAAAGTTCGCTGGATCCGGTTCGAAGGCATGGATGGCAGCATAGTGGTGGCGCGAAGCGGCGCGAAACTTCTTGACCGTGTCGCCGCGATAGGCGCCGATGTCCACATAGTGTTCGTCCGCGCCGATCCGCAGCGGATGCTCCAGCGCCGAATACACCGAGTAGTACTCCTGCTCCATCGGGCAAAGGACGTCCAGCAGCGGCCGCCGGTCGCCGTCCATGCGCATCTGCAGGATCGCGTCCAGCGTACGCTCGCTCAGTGCATCGGCGAAGCGGCCGCGCATCGCGTCGAACTGCGCGGCGTGCGCAAGCGTCTGTTCCCGCGTCACCTGTCCGCTCTGATACACCAGCGGAATGTCCAGGGCATACATCAACTGCGGCAGATCGACGCGGCGACCGCTGCCCAGGCGCTGCAGTTGGTCGAAGTGCAGCCATGCGGTCGGCATGTAGGCGCAGTTGATCGTGGGCAACCCGGCCAGGTCCGGGTCGCGCAGGAAGGTCGCTGTCGGGCGCACGTCGTCGAAGCCCGCATCGGTGATGCGGCGTTCGTGAAACACATCGTCCAGGGCGACGATGCGGATGCCAGGGACGCGCTCGGCCAACAGCGCGGCGGCGCGGGCCGCGTACAGACCGCCGAGACTGGAACTGGGGGCCAGGAAGATCGCGCCGCCGGCGCGCTTGCAGGCATCGATCAGGTCGGCTTCGCGCTGATGCGCGGCCAGGTGGTCGGTCATGGATCCACTCGAAAGGGGCACGCCATAGGAGGCGCGCGAATGCTGGAAAGACGGATACGAGGAGCATGTCGCGTAGTAACGCGATCAGGCCGCGCGGCGATTGCCGCCCGTGAGCGATCCTAGCGAAGCCCGTTGCGCCGGAAGCGTGCATGCATCCCAGCCCGGCGTGCTGTCGCACGTGGCGCCGCTTTTGGCAAAGTGAATCGGAGACGTCGGCACAGCGACGCCACTTCCGTCACTGGCGGAACGTATCGTTAAGCGGCACCGCGACTCGCGCGTTGGCGCGCGCCTGCATCAACGCAGGATGCGGGCGCCGCCAGGCATCAGCGCGTCGTAGAAGCAGCGGTCCGGCAGCATGTCCGGCACGGTGCCGGGCAGCAGCCATTCGCAGTGCCGGCCGATCTTCGCGTCGCTGCGGGTCATGCTGCCGCCGCCCAGGGTGCTGCCCTGGCCGATCTGGGTGCCGCGGCCGAGGTGGACGCCGGCATCCAGGGTGACGCAGGCGCCGACACGGACGTCCTGTTCGACGATCACCTGCCGTTCCAGCCAGCTGCCGGCGCCGATGCTGCTGCCGGCCGCGAGGTTGCAGCCCGGTCCGACGTGTACGTTGCCGAGCAGGCGCACGCCGTCGTCGACATGCGACTGCGGCCACACCAGATCGACGCTGCCGTAGCCCGCCAGGCGCACGTCGGCGAGCAGCTTGTGCCGCGACTGGTTGACTGCGCGCTCGTCCATCGCGACGAACACGTCGGTCGCGGCGGGCGCATGGCTTGCGTGCAGGGCGCCCAGGTCGAAGTTGTAGCGGTCAGGCGACTCCAGGGCGATGCCCACGTGCGCCAGGCCGCAGGCCTGTGCGGTGCGTTGCGCCTGCTCCAGCGCATGGCCCTGGCCGATCAACACCAGCGTCTTCATGCCGGTTGCTCCAGCACATTGGCGCGGTACCACAGGTGCTGGCGCACCAGCTCGGTCTCATAGTCGCCATGCATGAAGGAGCGCGAATGCGGGCCGAAACCAGCCTGCAGGCGTTCCAGCACCGCCGTGTCCTCGGCGATCACCTGGTGCTCGATGCGCATCAGCGTGCTCAACAGGGCGGTGAAATCGGTCCGCTCGCTTTTCCGCCGGGCGGTGGCGACCCACAGGTGGTAATCGGTCTCGTGCGGCGAGACCGGGTCGTATTGCTGCAGCACGAAGGAGTCGCCGCGCACGCTGTAGAAGTTCACGTTCGGATACAGGAACCAGTTGTAGAACGCCGAGTCCTCGCCGTAGCGCTCGCACAGTGGCCGATACCAGTGATCCTGCACCGCGATCTCGGCCTTGGCGGGGAAGCTCAGCGCCTGCAGCGGGACCGGCGCGCCGCCCTGCAGCAGTTGTTCCACTACCGAGGGCACCTCGGCGGAGCGCTCGACATGCGCCGAGGGCTTGGGCGCGGCGGTCATCAACGGGTTGAAGGTCTTGGGATGGATGAACGGGATATGGTTGTAATCCTTCACGTTCTCCATATTGAGCTTCCAGTTGTAGCGCACCCGGTGGCAGCTGTAGATCAGCTGAGAATCCACGTGCGATGCCGCCGCGCGCAGATCCTCCAGGAAGGCCGTCTCGAACTGCTCCTCCAGCGGCAGCGGGTGCTCGGCCAGGTTCACGAACAGCAGTTCGCCGACCTGCTGCACATGCAGCCTGGTCAGGCAGATGCCGGCCTTCTCCTCGGCAGTGAACTGGTACAGACCGGAGTTGGGCAGCCCGCGCAGCTCGCCCTCGGCGCCGAACGACCAGGCGTGGTACGGGCACACCAGCGGGCGCTTGCCGTGCGATTCGGTCTGGATCGCCGATTGCCGGTGCGGACACTGGTTGAGGAAGGCGCGGATGCCGGCCTCGGTGCGCTGCACCAGCACCGGCACCCCGGCAATCTGCCTGGCGAAGAACTGATTGCGCTCGCGCACCATCGAGGCGAAGCCGGCGAAGATCCACAGTGTGCCGAACAGGCGCTGTTGTTCCAGGCGCAGGCTGTGCGGGCTGATGTAGTGCTCGGCGTCGAGGGCGTGGCGGGTCATGCGGAACGGCGTCCTGGGTGCGGGGTCAACGGCTGAAGATGGTGCGTGCCGGATTTCCGGCGACGGTGACGTTGGGCGGCACGTCCTTGACCACCACGCTGCCGGCGCCGATCACCGCGCCGTCGCCGATCGCGATGCCGGGCAGCACAGTCGAGTGTGGGTGGATGACCACATCGTGGCCGATGCGCGCGCCGCCGCCGACGAACACGAAGTTGCCGATCTGCACATAGTCGCCAATCACCACGTCGTGGCCGACGATGGTGGTGGCGAGGATGGTGACGAACTCGCCGATGCGGCTGTCGGCGCCGATCGACACGCCGACCTCGAACAGGCTGCCGCGCCCGATCGGCGTGTCCGAGGCTTCGCGCAGGCGCGGGCGCAGCACCATGAAGTCGGCGCCGCGCGCCAGCAGCGGCTGGCTGTAGCGGCGGCGCGCGGCCGGATCGCCGAGCGCGCAGACGAACAGGTCGCCGGGCACCGGCTGGTAGGTGTCCGGGTCGCCGAGCAGCGGCCAGCGCAGGCCGGCGCCGAGCGCGCTGCGGCTGTCCAGGAAACCCTTGATGTCCCAGGCCTGGCCGTAGCCGGGATCGTCGTTGCAGGCCATCGCCGCGATGCCGCGGCCGAAGCCGCCGGCCCCGACGATCAGCACATGTTGCGGTGGCGCAGCGCTCATGCGAACTCCACGCCGCCGTCCATGCTGAAGGCCTGGCCGGTGATCTTGCTGCTGGCGTCGGAGAGGAAATACAGGCAGGCCAGGGCCACGTCCTCGGGGTCGCCGATGCCCAGCGGATAGCGCTTGCGGCTCTCCTCGAACCAGGCCTTGTCCTCGTTGATCAGGGTGGTCTCGACCAGGCCGGGGCACAGTGCGTTGGCGCGGATCTGGCGCCGCGCCAGTTCCAGCGCCAACGGCCGCAGCATGCCGATCAGCGCCGCCTTGGAGCCGGCGTAGGGGCCGACGCCGACGGTGCCGGTCAGCGCGGCGATCGAGGCGAGGAACACGATGGAGCCGCCGGGGCGCAGCGCCTGCCGCGCGAGCAGGTGGCGGGTCAGCATCGTCGGCGCCACGTAGTTGATCGTCATCACCTCGGTGAGGAAACGCTCGCTGACCAGCTTCATCGGCGACAGGCCGCGGATGCCGGCGCTGTGCACCACGCCGTCCAGCGGCCCGCTCTCGGCGGCCAGGCGCTGCACGGTGGCGGCGTCGCACAGGTCGCCGGAGAACAGGCGGTGGTCGTCGCCCGGCAAGGCGTCGAGCAGGGCCTGCAGCCGCGGCAGGTCGCGACCGGCGACGAGCAGGCGTGCGCCGGCGCAGGCGCAGGCCTTGGCGACCGCCTCGCCGATACCTTTGGAGGCGCCGGTCACCAGGATGCGCTTGCCGTGCACGCCGTACAGCGTCTGCAGCAGCGCGGCGGGCGTTTCCGCAACGGACATGGGGATCTCCGGGCTCATAGGCGGATCGGCAGGGACAGCCCGCCGTCGATGGTCAGGGTGCTGCGGGTGATCCAGCGGCTGGCGTCGGACAACAGGTAGACCGCGCCATTGGCGACGTCGGCCGGGTCGATGCGGCCCAGCGGGGTCAGCGCGATCTTGTCGTCCATGTCCGCGGTGCTGCCGAGCCTGCTCAGCATCGGCGTGTCGACGTAGCCTGGAGCGATGCAGTTGGCGCGGATGCGGTGCCGGGCCTGTTCCAGCGCGAAGGAGCGTACCGCGGCCTCCAGCGCGGCCTTGGACCCGGCGTAGCCGGCGCTGGCCTGCGGCGCCGCGCGCGCGGTCAGCGCCGAGACGTAGACCAGCGAGGCGCCCTCGTGCAGCCGGCGCTTGGCCAGCAACTGCTGGGTCAGGATGACCGGCGCCAGGTAGTTCACCGACAGCATCTGCTGCAGGTGCTTCTCGGCGGCCATCCGGAACGGCACCAGCGCGGCGATGCCGGCGCACGAGGCCAGGCCGTGGTAGCGCTCGGCCGCTTCCAGCAGGGCCCTGCGGGTGGCGTCCTCGGTGAGGTCGCCGACGACGCTGCGGTGGCCCTCGCCAGGGAGCGCCGCGGCGACCGCCTGCAGACGTTCCGCATCGCGTCCGTTGAGGACCAGCGTCGCGCCCAGGCGCGCGCACAGCGCGGCCACGGCGGCGCCGATGCCCGAGGAGGCGCCGGTCACCAGGATGGTCTTGCCCTGCAGCCCGAAGGCATCGGTCGTTGCAACAGGCGCCATCGTCAGGACTCGATCAGGTCGGGGAACACCGCGCCGTCGATATCGACCAGACAGGTGCCCCAGGACAGGCCGATGCCGAAGCCGCACAGCAGCACGCGCTTGCGGCTCTCTTCCAGTTGCTTGTTGATCCGCGCGGTCATGGTCACCGGCAGCGAGGCGCCGCTGGTGTTGCCGAAATCGTGCAGGGTGGAGGGCACCTTTTCCGGCGGCAGGCCGAGCTTCTTGCGGATGGTCTCGTTGATCATCCGGTTGGCCTGGTGGAACACGAAGTAGTCGATTTCGTCCTTGGACACGCCGCTGTAGTCGAGCAGCTTCTGCACCGCCGGCGGCACCCGCTGGGTGGAGAAGCTCAGCACCGCCACGCCGTCCAGCTGCAGGTCCACGCCACGGTGCCAGTGGTCGTTCTCGTCGGCGCGATACGGGATCAGGTGCTGCACCCCGACCGGCTCGCGATGGCCGCCGACCGGCAGGATGATCGCGCGATAGCCGCTGCCGTCGCTGTTGAGGTCGAAATGCATCGGCGCCGCGTCGGCACTGAACTCCAGCGCGGTGGCGGTGCCGGAATCGGAGAAGATCGGATCGTCGAAGGTGGCGCTGCGGTCGCCCACCAGCAGCAGGCCTTTCTTGACCCCGCCGGCGGCGATCATCGAGCCGAGCAGGTTGATGCCGAACGGGTAGGCCGAGCAGCCCAGGTTGACGTCGAACGCCACCGTGGCGTGCGACAGGCCCAGGCGGTCCTGCAGGATGATCGCCGTGGCCGGGATCGGATAGTCCGGCGACTGGGTGACCACGATCAGCGCATCGACCTCCTCGCGCTGCCACTGCAGGCGCTCCAGCAGCACCTGCGCCGCGTCGAAGGCCAGATCGGAAAAGCACTGCCAGTCCGCGGCCATGCGCCGGGTGTGGATGCCGATGTTGCGCACCAGCCGCTCGCGCTCGGAGCGGATCTGCGGCCGGCAATCGGTGAGGTTGGAGACGACGCGCCTGGGCACGCAGGTCGCCATGCCGGCGAAGCGCACGTTGTGCAACGTGGAGGTCGGCATGCTATGCCTCGGTCAGCTGATAGAGATCGCCCAGGGTGACCACGGCGGCCAGGTGCTCGCCGGTGATGGTCTTGCCGTACTCCATGTCGAACATCACGATCACGCCCAGCGCGGCCAACGAATCCCACTCAGGCAGCTCGCGCAACACCGTGTCCATGGTCACCTCGACCGGATTCTGGAAATCCGTGGCCGACAGGAAATTCTCGATAAACGTCTCTTGGCTCATGCTGCGGGTTCCACGGGTTGGGCGAAGGAGGGAGGGACCAGGGTGCGACGGGAATCGGACGCGGGCATGACGCCGCCCGCCGCGGCGATCAGGTCGACGATGGCGTCCACCTGCTCGGCCGCCAGTC
The DNA here is from genome assembly GCF_034105425.1 of Xanthomonas sp. LF06-19. Classification (NCBI taxonomy): domain Bacteria; kingdom Pseudomonadati; phylum Pseudomonadota; class Gammaproteobacteria; order Lysobacterales; family Lysobacteraceae; genus Xanthomonas; species Xanthomonas sp. LF06-19. Next base: position 45,888 of record NZ_JAXGGH010000015.1, read on the forward strand.
CGGGAAAGATCGGCAGGCACAGCACGCGCTCGGCCATCTGCCGCGCCACCGGCAGGCCGGCCGGGGCCGAGGAGGGTAGGCCGCGGTACATCGGGAAGTCGCTGATCAGTGGGTAGAAATAGCGGCGCACCAGAATGTCGTGGCCGCGCAGCAGCCGGTGCAGTTCATCGCGCACCAGCGGGAAGGCGTCCTCGACCAGGATCGGGAACGAGGCGTAGTTGGACAGTCCCGGTTCCCGCGGCGTCAGGCAGCGGATCCCTGGCACCTGCGCCAGGCGCCGTCGGTACTGCGCGTCGATCGCCCCGCGCTGCGCCAGTGCGTCGTCGATGTGCTGCAGTTGCAGCAGCCCGAAGGCGGCGTTGATCTCGCTCATCTTGCCGTTGATGCCGGTGGCCACCACCGTGGTCTCGTCGACGAAGCCGAAGTTCTTCAGGCGGCTGATGCGCTGGTAGGTCTTGGCGTCCGGGCAGACGATGGCGCCGCCCTCGAAGGTGTTGAACACCTTGGTGGCGTGGAAGCTGAGCACGCTGAGGTCGCCGTGGCGCAGGATCGAGCCGCCGGCGTCCTTGACCCCGAACGCATGCGCGGCGTCGTAGATGACCTTGAGGTTGTAGGTATCGGCGATGCGCTCGATCGCGGTGGTGTCGCAAGGCGTGCCGTAGCAGTGCACCGGCATGATCGCGGTGGTGTGCGGGGTGATCGCCGCCTCGATCTTGAGCGGATCCAGGTTCATGGTCTGCGGATCGATGTCCACGAACACCGGCTTGATGCCGCGCCACAGCAGCGAATGCGCAGTGGCGACGAACGAGTATGGCGTGGTGATCACCTCGCCGGTGATGCGCAGCGCCTGCAGCGCGGTCAGCAGCGCCAGGGTGCCGTTGGTCAGCAGCGCCAGGTGGTTGACCCCCAGATATTCGGCCAGCGCCTTTTCCAGTGCGCGGTGCATGTCGCCGCCGTTGGTCAGGATGCGGCTGCGCCAGATCTGCTCCAGGTAGGGGACGAACGCCTCCAGGGGCGGCAGCAGCGGACTGGTGACGGGGATGGACATGGGACCTGCCTGGCGACGGGTGGAAGTCCCCGGTGCGGAACGTGCCGCCCGGTGCTGTGGAAACGTGAAGCAAGCCACATGCCAAAGGTGCCTGTCCACTGTCGGCGGTGCCGATCGGGATGTGGTGCAGGCGAAACCTGGCTTGCCGCGAGCGCGCGCTGCGACAGCGCCCGCGTCGGGCCGGTAGGTGGCGAGGAAAGGGAAGAGGGCGTGGCGTTCCGAGGGACAAGGGGCGCGTCGGGTGCGGCCGCACCCGACACCGTGCGCCGGCTCAGCTCGCCAGTTCGGTCTGGTCGCGGTCGATGCCGTACTTGCGCAGCTTCTCGACCAGGGTGGTGCGCCGCAGGCCCAGCAGCTGCGCCGCATGCGCAACCACGCCCTGGGTGCGCTCCAGCGCCTCGTTGATCAGCGCCAGCTCGATGTTGGCCATGTGCCCGCGCAGGTCCAGGCCGCTTTCCGGCAGCGTCGCCGCGGCCTGGGCCGGCGCATCCGCGTCCGTCCCCGGCTTGCCGCCGACGTGCAGGTCGACCACGTTGGGCACCCGCCGCGGATCCGTTGCGATCGGCGCCGGCGGGGCCGAGACGTCGATGGACGAGGCGAAGTCGCCACGATAGCGCGCCGGCAGGTCCTGCACCCGCACCAGGCCGCCCGGGTGCAGCACCGCCAGGCGCTCGACCAGATTGGTCAGCTCGCGCACGTTGCCCGGCCACTCGTAGCTGCGCAGCGCCTGCAAGGCCTCTTCGGAGAAGCGCACTTCGCCGCGCCCGGTCCGCGCCAGTTGCGCGGCGATGGTGTGCACCAGCGCCGGCAGGTCGTCGCTGCGTTCGCGCAGCGCCGGCATCTCGATCGGGAACACGTTGAGCCGGTAGAACAGGTCCTCGCGGAACTGGTTGCCGGCGATGCGTTCTTCCAGGTTGCGGTGGGTCGCGGCGATCACCCGCACGTTGCAGCGGATGGTGACGTTGCCGCCGACCCGCTCGAAGCTGCGCTCCTGCAGGACGCGCAACAACTTGACCTGCATCGGCAGGCTCATGTCGCCGATCTCGTCGAGCAGCAGGGTGCCCCCCTCGGCCATCTCGAAACGGCCCTTGCGCGCGCTCAGCGCGCCGGTGAACGAGCCCTTTTCGTGGCCGAACAGTTCGCTTTCCAGCAGATCCGGCGGAATTGCGCCGCAGTTGATCGCCACGAACGGACCGTCGCGGCGCGGCGACTGCTGATGGATCGCCCGCGCCACCACTTCCTTGCCGGTGCCGGACTCGCCCAGCACCAGCACGGTGGTGTCGAAGGCGGCGACCTGGTCGATCAGCCGGCGCAGGCGGGTCACCGCGGCGCTGGTGCCGGTCGGGCCGTTGTCCTGCGCGGCGCCGGCCTGGTGCTCGGCGTCCAGCCGCTTGAGGCTGGCGCGGCGCAGCAGGGTTTCCAGTTGCGCGTGGCGCAGCGGCGCTTCCAGCTGCCACACGTTGGCTTCGTGCAGGCCATGGCGCTGCGCGAAGGCCTGCGCATCGCCGTTGAGCAGCAGCACGGGCGGCGGCAGCGAACTGCGCGCCACCCAGCCGAAGAAGGCATCGGCCTGGTCCTGGTCGTCGAGCCCGCCGACCAGAATCGCCATCCACTCGGTCTGCCGGTGCCGGCCGGGCTGGACGTCGGCCACGTCGGTGACCCAACGCGGGTTGAGGTCCATGAATTCGAGCAGGCTGACGGTCCGCTCGGCGCGCACCGCGTCGTCATCGATCACCAGGATCCGCGATTCGCTCATGCCGGCACTCCTTCGGTCCGAAGCCCCTCCAGGATCGGCATCACTTCCTGGATGTAGGACAGCTTGCTGACGAAGTTGTCGGCACCGGCGCGCATGGCGTGCTCGCGGTGCTCGGCATCGTCGAAATGGCTGGCGATCACGATGTAGGGCGCCTGGTCCTGGGTCTTGATCAGGCGCGTGGCCTGCAGACCGCCCATCTCGGGCATGGCCAGGTCCATCAGCACCACCTGCGGGCGCAACGACTCCGACCGCTCGATGGCCTCCAGGCCATTGGCGGCGCTGCCGATCACTTCCATCCAGTCGAGCTTGCGGAAGTGGCGCATGGCGGCGTTGATGAAACCTTCGTGGTCGTCGACCAGAAGCACGGACAGTTTGTTCATATGCGTCGTTTTTCCTTAGCCCGCACGGGCCAGCAGCGGTTTGCTGCCGCGGCGGCGTTCGCGTGCGGGAGCGATGTCCAATTGTTCACGATACTTGGCGACAGTGCGCCTTGCCACGTTCACGCCCTGTCGCGACAGCAGCCCGGCGATGGCCTCGTCGGCCAGCGGCCGCCCCGCCGGCTCGGATTCGATCAGGCGCCGGACCATGGCGCGCACCGCCTGGCCGGACACCGCCGCGCCTTCCAGGCGCACGGCGAAGAAGTGCTTCAGCTCGAACGTGCCGCGCGGGGTCTGCAGGTACTTGCCGGTGGTGATGCGGGAAATGGTCGACTCGTGCATGCCGATCGCCTCGGCCACTTCTTTCAGGGTCAGCGGCGCCATCGCTTCCTCGCCCTTGACCAGGAACGCCGACTGGCGCTCGACGATGGCGCGGGTGGTGCGCAGCAGGGTCTCGTAGCGCATCGACAGGCCGCGGGTCAGCCAGCGCGCTTCCTGCAGCATTTCGCGCAGCGGCTGCGCGGCGTCGCCGGCCTCGGCCAGGGCGCGCTCGTGCATCGGGTTGACGGTGACGCGGTGGGTGGTGGCCGGGTTCAGCGCGACACGCCAGGTGCCGTCGGCGTGCCAGGCGACCACGTCCGGCAGGACATGGCCCAGATCCTGCGGCTGCAGGCTGTCGCCGGGGCGCGGCTGCAGCGACAGGATCAGCCGCACCGCCTCGCGCACGTCGTCGGTCTCGGCGTCGAGCTGGCGACCGAGCAGGGCGTAGTCGTGGCTGGCGAGCAGGTCGAGGTCGCCGGCGAGGATGCGCCCGGCCAGGTGGCGGCCGGGCACGCGGCCGGGCAGGTCGCTCAGCTGCGCCTGCAGGCACTCGCGCAGGTCGCAGGCGCCCAGGCCACCCGGGTCGCCGTGCAGCAGGCGCTGGCGGACGGCTTCGGCCTGCGCCACCGACAGGCCCAGCCGGGCGCTGGCCAGTTGCTGCAGGGTGTCGAGCGGGCCGTCCAGGTAGCCGGCATCGTCGCAGTGTTCCAGCCAGAACGCGGCCGCCGCCAGTTCCGCCGCCGGCAGTTCCAGGGCCAGCCGCTGCAGCACGCGCAGGTGCGGATCGGTGGACTCGCCCGCGGCGATGCGCTGCATGCGGTCGTCTTCGCCGTCGTTCCAGCCGGCGGCCGGGATGTCCCACATCGAGGATTCGGGCAGTTCGTCGAATGCCGCGGTTTCCAGCGCGGCGTCCTCATGCTTGACCACCGGCTCGATCACGCCCTCGGGCTCTTCCAGCTCGAGCAGCGGATTGGTCTCCAGCGCGCGGCGGATTTCCAGTTCCAGTTGCATGCCATCGAGCTGCAGCAGCCGGATCGACTGCAGCAGTTGCGGGGTCAGATGCAGTTGCTGGCCCAGTTGGGCGGAAACGGTCGGCTTCATGCGGACTTCCTCGGTTCGGCGCCAACCCTCTGGCGCCCGTGGAACGCATAGTGCTTGTCGCCCGACGGTAACAGAATCGGGGGGTTCCTGAGTAGGGTAGTCAAATTCCCGACAGGGTGTCAGGGATTTCCCGACGTGCGGCGCGTGGGCGCCGGACAGTCGACGGCGAAATGCCCGATGCAACGGGGTCCGGCGGAAGCGTCACGCCTGCTGACCGATTAAGGCAAGCGCCATGCCAATGTCCCGTGTCGGGATGCCGTCCCCAGTTCAGCTCAGCTCGCCCTGATGGCGTGCGGCCAGCAGGACCAGATCGTTGGCGCGGCGGCAGCCCAGCGATTCCATCATCCGCGCGCGGTGGGTCTCGACGGTCTTGACGCTGATGCCCAGGTCCGAGGCGATTTCCTTGTTGCTCTGGCCGCGGCCGATCTGGCGCAGGATCTCGCGCTGCCGCGGCGACAGTGCGGCGATGCCGACCGGGCGCTCGCGGCCGAGCATCGGCGCGATCATCTTGGAGGAGATCTGCGGGCTCAGGAACACCTGGTTGGCGCTGGCCGCGCGCAATGCCAGCTCCAGCTCCAGCGGGGCGGCGTCCTTGACCACGAAGCCGGTGGCGCCGCGGTCCAGCGCATCGCGCACATGCACCGGGTCGTCGTGCATCGACATCATCACCACCCGGGTCTTGGGCGAGCTGTGCAGCACGTCGGTGAGCGCGTCCAGGCCGCTGCGCCCCGGCAGGGACAGGTCCATCAGCACCAGGTCGGGGCGGTGCAGGGTGGCCAGGTCCACGGCCTGTTGCGCGTTGCTGGCCTCGGCGACCACGTCGACGTCCGCAAACGTCTGCAGCAGCCGGCTCAGGCCGGCGCGTACCAGGGTGTGATCGTCGACGATGATGACTCGCACGGTGCAGGTCCTTCTATTCAGAGCCGCACATTAGCCGAGCCGCCCGCCGCCGCCAACCTCGCCGCGACGGTCCGGGGGGGCGGTGTGCCGGCTCAGCGCGCGCGCCGGCTGTCGGCGATCTGCCGGCGGTGCAGCCGGAACAGGTGGCGTTCCAGGGCCTCTTCCAGGCCCGGCGGCTGTGTCTCGAACCGTAGCCAAAGTTGCACGACGCCCGCGGTGGCGGCCTCGGCCAGCACCCGCACCGGCAGTTCTAGGTGGTCCGGGAGCCAGTCCGAGGGCTGCAGGCGCAGTAGGCCGGCGGCGCCGGCCGTGGCGCCCGAGCGCGCGCCCAACTCCAGCCGTACGCCCCGGCGCGACCAGCACAGCGGCCGCAGCGGCAGGGCATCCTCGTGCTGGCGGGCCAGCCGGCCCAGCAGCACCAGCATCAGGTCGAGCTTGGCCTCCATCCGCTGGGTCTGCGCGGTTGACTCGCTGCGGTCGTCGCTGCCGTCCTCGCCACGCAGATCCTCGATCTGCGCCAGGCTGCGCAACAGCGCTTCGCCGGCAGCGAGCCGGCCGGCGCCGTTGCCCAGGCGGAAATCCGCCGGCAGCGCCAGTTCGCAACTGAGGGTGTCGTGGAACAGCTCGGCGTCGGCCGGGTGCTGCGCCGCGCCGTCCGAGCCGGTGTTCATCCCAGCAGTCCGGCCTGCGAGTAGAGCCGCGCGGCGTGGCTGGACTGGCGGCTGCTGCGCAGCCAGGCCGCGGCATGGTCGCGCTCCATGCGCATCTGCGCGGTCACCGCCTGCTGCAGGGCCAGCAACGGCTTCAATGCCTCGCGCGAGCGGTCGGCGCCGTCCTGCTGCAGATACGCCTGCAGGTGCCGCGCGTGGTCGGCGACCATGGCCTGGGCCAGCGCGTAGTCGTCGCCACGCAGGACCTCGCGCAACTCGTGCAGGTCGTTGTGCAGGTCGGCGAGCTGGATGCTCACGACGCGTTCGCCGTGGCCAGTTCGCGCTGCTGCGCGGGAATGGCGGCCCAGGCCGCGTCGATCTCGCTGAGCAGTTCCAGCGCTTCGGTCAGCGCGGCGTCGTCGTTGTGCAGGTTGGCTTCGGTCAGGCGGTGCATCACGTAGTCGTAGAGCGCCGACAGATTGCCGGCGATCTCGCCGCCGGCCTCGTGGTCGAGCGAGCCGTTGAGATGGCCGACGATGGCGCAGGCCTCGCCGATCGCCTTGCCCTTGCGTGCCTGGTCGCCCTGCGCGAGGCAGGCCTGGGCCTGGCGGATGCGCTGGCAGGCGCCGGCGAACAGCATGGCGACCAGCTTGTGCGGATCGGCATCGGTGACGCTGGTGGAAATGCCCATCTTGCGATATTGCTCGGCGTACTGGCGGCTGGAACCGTACATGGAAAACTCCTCGGGTGGATCGGCTGGCCTCCGCGCCGCGCCGGTGAGCGGCGACGCTGTGGCGGTTGCTGCGGCCAATCCGTAATGACTGTCGATACTCTTTCTATCGGCCGCGACGCGTCTCGACTTGAGTCGCGCGGCCGCGTGCGCGTCAGCTGAACTGCTTGGTCAGGCTGTCGCTCACGCCCTGCATCTGGGTGACCAGCTGGTTCATTGCGGTGAAGCGTGCGGTGTACTGATCGGTCAGGGTCTGCATGCGCTTGTCGAGATCGCTTAGCTGGTCGGTCAGGTCGGAGATGTGCTTGTTGAGCGAGTTGGTGCGCTGGGTCAGGGTGCCGCTGGTGCTGTCCAGGTTGCTCTTCAGCAGCGTGCTCATGCCGGTACCGAAACTGCCGTTGTTGCCGAGCAGGGTCTTGGCCGCCGACGGATCGGCGGCCGCCGCGGTGTCGAACTTGGCGCTGTCGAAGCTCATCACCCCGTCCTTGTCGATGGTCACGCCCATCGCCATCAGGCCGCTCACGTTGTCGCTGACCAGCCGGCGCAGCGACTGCTGCAGGCCGCGCACCATCGCATCGCCGGTCATCGGCGAGGCCTTCTTGTTGGTGGCGTCGTAGGCGCTGGAGGACTTGAGCACGCTGTTGGCGGAGTTGTAGGCGCTGACCAGGGCGGTCAGATTGGCCTTCAGCGGGGTGTTGTCGTTGGTGATGTTGAGATTGAAGCTGGTGCCGGCCACGGCCTTGGTGAGATTGATCGCCACGCCGGGCACCAGGTCGGCGATGGTGTTGCTGCTGGAGGTGCGCTGGAAGCCGTCTACCTTCACCACCGCGTCGGCGGCGGCGATGGTCTGGGTCAGCCCGCCGTTGTTGCCGGGCGGGTAGGTGAGCTTGGCCAGGCCGCCGTCGCCACCGGACGTGGTGATGGTCAGGGCGCCCTTGGTGCCGGTGTCGACCGCATTGAGCACCAGGTGGTCGCCATCGTCGGCGGTGACCACGCTGGCGGTCACGCCGGCACCGTTGGCGGCCTTGTTGATGAAGGCCGCCACGTCGCTGAGCTTGCTGCCGGCATCGACGTTGATGTTGAGCGTGGTGCTGCCGTAGGCGATGGTCAGGGTGCCGCCACCGACGACGGCGCCGCTGGCATAGGCCGACGAGGTCAGTTTCTGGGACTGCGCCAGTTTCACCACCTCGATGCCGTACCTGCCGGCGTTGGCGCTGGAGGTCACGGTGGCGGTATAGCCGGCGCCGTCGTCGATGGTCGCCTTGTAGGCGCCCTTGTCGGCGCTGTCGGACACCGTGCTCATCGCCGTCTGCAGGTTGGACAGCGCGCTCTTGATCGTGCTCAAGGACGACAGTTGCGCGCTGGAAGCGGTACCGTCGCGGTTGATCCGGTCTTCCTGCGGCTGGCGTTCCTTCGCCACCAGTTTGGCGACGAAGCTGGGAATGTCCAGGCCTGAGCCGATTCCAGTGGTGGACATGGTGGCGGTCCTTGAGGTGGCCGGCACGCAGTGCGCCAGCGGCTGAGGGGAGTATCGGCGCGCGGGAGCGCTTCTTGAGCGGCGCCTGCGCGTTGCGACGGCTCCCCGTTGCCATGCAAATCCTGTGCCGCATCCAGGGCGTCAAAAAAAAGCCCCTCCTTGCGGAGGGGCCCGGTGGTGCGTTGCGTCTTGCC
>NZ_JAXGGH010000016.1:0-45658 GCF_034105425.1 Xanthomonas sp. LF06-19
AGCCGGGATTCGGGAATCGGGATTCGGGAATCGTAAGAGCAGGCGATCGGTGCTGACTGATCGCGGGCCCTGTGCCGTCTTTGTGGGAGGGACTTCAGTCCCGACGCGCGGTCCGACGGTGCCGGCGCAGCATCTGCCACAGGACGCGAAGGCAAGGGTGGAAGCAGCCGGCTTCGCCCGCAACCACTACAAGAACCTAGCCGGCGGCATCGTGGCGATCCACTCGGCTACAAGATCTGAGTGGAGCCGGGATTGGGGAGTGAAGATTCGGGATGCGTAAGCGCGCCGGCTGTTCGCTGCTGCGAATCCCCAATCCCGGCCTTCCGGTAGACTTCGGGTTTTCCCGAACCGGTGCTGTCCGCCATGCGTTCCCCGTTCCTGTTGTTGTCCCTGGCCGCGGTGATCGCGTCCGGGTGTTCCCGTGAAGCGTCCGCGCCCGATGCGGCCGCCACTGCCGCCAAGCCGGCACCCGCCGCGGCCAAGCCGGCCGACCGCAGCCACGACGAGACCTCCTACGCCGAGCCGTCCAAGGTCGTGATCAAGGATCTGGCGCTGGATCTGAAGCTGGATTTCGACAGCAAGCAGATCGGCGGCACCGCCACCTACACGCTCGACTGGAAGGACAAGAGCGCCAAGCAACTGGTGCTGGATACGCGCGACCTGACCATCGAGAAGGTGCAGGCCGACGACGGCAAGGGCCAGCAGGCGCCGCTGCAGTACGCGCTGGCGCCGGCGGACAAGATCTACGGCAGCAAGCTGACCATCGAGGCGCCGACCCAGCCGCAGACGATCAGCATCACCTACCACACCGCGCCGACCGCCTCGGGCCTGCAGTGGCTGGAGCCGTCGATGACCGAGGGCAAGAAGCTGCCCTTCATGTTCAGTCAGTCGCAGGCGATCCACGCACGTTCGTGGGTGCCGCTGCAGGACACGCCGAGCGTGCGTTTCACCTACAGCGCGCACGTGGTCTCGCGTCCGGACGTGATGGTGCTGATGAGCGCCGACAACGATCCCAAGGCGGTGCGCAACGGCGACTACCGCTTCAAGATGCCGCAGCCGATCCCGTCCTACCTGCTGGCGATCGCCGCCGGCGACCTGGTGTTCAAGCCGATCTCGGCGCGTTCGGGCGTGTGGGCCGAGCCGGCGATGGTCGACAAGGCGGCCAAGGAGTTCGAGGACACCGAGAAGATGATCGTGGCCGCCGAGACGCTGTACGGTCCGTATCGCTGGGGCCGTTACGACATGCTGGTGCTGCCGCCGTCGTTCCCGTTCGGCGGCATGGAGAATCCGCGCCTGACCTTCGCCACCCCGACGGTGATCGTCGGCGACAAGTCGCTGGTGTCGCTGATCGCGCACGAACTGGCGCATAGCTGGTCCGGCAACCTGGTGACCAACGCCAGCTGGAAGGACATCTGGCTCAACGAAGGTTTCACTACCTACGTGCAGGCGCGCATCACCGAGGCGCTGTACGGCCCCGAAGCGGCGGAGATGGAGCGCGAGATCGACCAGACCGATCTGCTGGCCGAACTGAAGGGCATGAGCCCGGCCGACCAGGCGCTGGCGCTGCCGGCGCTGACCGAGCGCGATCCGGACGAGGCACTGAGCCAGGTCGCCTACGTCAAGGGCGCATGGTTCCTGCAGTTCCTGGAGCAGCGCTTCGGTCGCGACACCTTCGATCCGTTCCTGCGCGGCTGGTTCGACGACCACGCGTTCCAGAGCGCCAACACCGACCAGTTCGTCGAGTACCTGAAGACCCACCTGCTGTCGAAGAAGCCGAACGCGGTGACCGCGCAGGAACTGCATGCGTGGCTGGACGAGCCGGGCATTCCGGCGTTCGCGCAGAAGGCGCGTTCGCGCAACTTCGCCATGGTCGACACCGCGCGCATCGCCTGGACCGGCAGCGGCACGTTGCCGGGCAAGCAGGTGACCGATGCCTGGAGCACCCAGGAGTGGACGCGCTTCCTCAGCGGCCTGGGCGAGAAGCTGACCCCGGCGCAGCTCAAGCAACTTGACGACGCCTACCACTTCACCGGCACCGCCAACGGCGAGATCGCCATGCGCTGGTATCCGCTGGCGATCCGCAGCGGCTACGTGGACGCGCGCCCGGCCGCCGGCGAGTTCATCGCCCGCGTCGGCCGCCGCAAGCTGATCCTGCCGATCTACGCCGAACTGGTGAAGACGCCGGACGGGCTCGCTTTCGCCGAAGAGGTGTTCGCCAAGGCCAAGCCCGGCTACCACCCGATCACCACGGTGTCGGTGCAGGACATGCTGGACAAGGCCAAGGCCGGCAGCACCGCGCACTGACGCAAGTCGCCCGCGAAAGACCGCGCACACGGCGCCGGGAGCACTCCCGGCGCCGTGTGCGTGTGTGCGGCCGGCGTGTTGCGACGATCGCGTCGCGCGGGGAGGGTGCGATGGTGGCGGCATGGCCGCGCCTGCGTTGCAGGACGTCGTCATCTGCGGCGTCGCATGCGCCGCCGGCATGAGGCGCGTGCCTGTGCAGTGCCGCCTTAACGGATTCCACACGCAACGCCGTCGATCAGCACGACCTGCTGCCACGCATTCGCGATATCCTCGGCAGTCCCGATGGTCCTCGGTCCATGCGCGCATGACATCGTTCGCCACCGCCGCCCCGGTCTCCGCTGCAAGCGCCAGTGCCATGGCAGGTCGTTGCCGGCGCCGATGCGCGCGGGCCTGCATGCGCCCCCCGAGGGGCTGCTGAGATGACCGACGCGCCCGTGCTGTCCGGTTCCTTGCTGGACGCATTGCCCGATGCCCGCGGTGGCGAAATCTTCACCGAACTGCTCCGGCGCTCCGGTTGCCGCGTCGAGCGCATCGTCTCGCACGGGCAGACCACGCCGCAGGAGTCGCCGTACCTGCAGGCGCACGACGAATGGGTGCTGGTGCTGCGCGGTCGCGCGCGGGTGGCGCTGTGCGATCGCGAGGTCGCGCTGGCGCCGGGCGACCATCTGCTCATCCCGGCCGATACGCCGCATTGGGTGACCTTCACCGATCCCGGGCAGCCGACCGTGTGGCTGGCCCTCCATCTCGGCGAAGCCGACGTGGTGGCGTGAGCGCATGAGCGACCTGCGCGCTCCGGTGTCCCCATGGTGATGGCGACCCTGGTCTTGATGATGCTGCTGCTGCTGGCTGGCGCCCTGGCGTTGCTGGTGTCGCTGCTGTGCGTGGCGCTCGTGGCGATGCCGATCGGGGCGCTGCTGGTGGCGCGCGATCCCTTCCTGCTGGTGCGCCTGGAGAGCCTGCGCCAGCGCCGCGGCAGCGGGCTGCGGCGGCGCCAGTCGCAGGTCGCCGGGCACACCTGGACCTATCTGGTGCGCGCCGCGGCCGATCCCGCCGCGCCGACCCTGCTGCTGGTGCATGGCTTCACCGGCAGCAAGGAGAACTGGCTGCCGCTGGCGCGCGCGCTGGGCACGCGCTATCACCTGGTGATCCCGGATCTGCCCGGCTGGGCCGAGAGCCAGCGCATCGCCGGGCAGGACTACGGCTTTGTGGCGCAGGCCGAGCGCGTGGCCGCGTTCGCCATGCAGTGCGCGCGCCGTGCGGGCAGCGAATGCGTGCTGCTCGGGCATTCGATGGGAGGCGGCATCGCGGCGCTGGCCGCGGCGCGCCATCCGGCGGTGTTCGACCGGGTCGGCCTGTTCAACGCCGCCGGCGTGCGCTTCGCCGACAACGTCTTCGGCCAGGCGGTGCTGGACGGGCACAATCCGTTCGCGGTGCACGATGCCGCATCGCTGCAGCGCTACATCGACACCGTGTTCCTGCTCGAGCGCGCCAAACCGCGCATCCCGCGCTGGGCGGTGCCGGCGGTGGTGGCCTGGCGTCGCCGCGAGGCCGATTTCGAGCAGCAGGTGCTGGCGCGCATCGGCCGCGGCGAGGAGGCGTTCCTGCCGTTCGAGGAGGCCGCGCGCATTCGCCAGCCGGCGCTGCTGCTGAATTGCGTGCAGGACGCGGTGATCGACGCCAGCGCGCTGGCGCTGTACGCGCAACGCCTGCCGCAGGCGATCCAGGTACTGCTGGACGGCAGCGGCCACATGTCCATCGTCGAGAAGCCCGTCGAGGTCGCGCAGGCCATCGACACCCTGATCCAACGAGGAACCCCACGATGAAACGCATCCTGCTCGGCGCGCTGTGCGCCGTCGCCCTGGCCGCTTGCGGCGATCACGAGGCCGAGCGCAAGGCGCAGGCCGCGGCCGAAGCGCAGGCCAAGGCGCAGGCGGCCGACGACCTGGCCAAGCAGTACGACGCCGCGGTGAAGTCGGGCAACTGGGACCTGGCCCGGATCCACGGCGCGGCGCTGCTGCAGCAGTACCCCGGCTCGGACGCGGCCGAACGCATCCAGCCCGGCTACGCAGAGGTCAAGGCCAAGGGCGAAGCGGCGCGCGAGCTGCGGCGCATGCAGGCGGCCTGGCAGTACTCGCAGGTGCCGGCCGGCAAGGGCGTGCAGCGCTCGGCGATGCTGTACAGCCGCGACAAGGTTGATGTGGACGGCAGCGGACCCAAGCCGGTGCAACTGGTGTTCCGCGACCATCCGGAATGGAAGCGCAGCGCCTACCTCGTGCTGCAGTCCGGCGATTTCCGCTGCGCTGGCGGCTGCAAGGTGGAACTGAAGGCCGACGACGCGCCGCCGCACGCGGCCGCGGCCTGGCGGCCCAAGACCGACGAGGCCATCGCCATGTTCATCAGCGACGACAAGGCGCTGTGGAAGCTGGCGCGCAAGACCACGGTGCTGCAGATCACCTTCCCGGTGAAGGCCGGCGGCACCCGCACCGCGGTGTTCGAGACCGGCGGCCTGGACGGCGCGCAGATGCCGGACTGGGATTGAGCGCGATGCATGCCGCCATGCCACCGCCGGCCGAGGCGCTGTGCCAGGTGCGCCACTGGGTGTTCGACATGGACGGCACCCTGACCCGTGCCGTGCACGATTTCGCGCTGATCCGCCGCGAACTGCAGATCCCGCCGCAGGCCGACATCCTGCAGCACCTGGCGGCGCTGCCGGATGCGCAGCGCGCCAGCAAGCACGCCTGGCTGCTGGAGCACGAGCGCGTGCTTGCCCAGGAGGCCACCGCGGCCAACGGCGCGCCGGCGCTGCTGCGCACACTGCACGCGGCCGATTGCCGGCTGGCGGTGCTCACCCGCAACGCGCGCGAGCTGGCGCAGCTGACCCTGGAAGAGATCGAGGTCGACGACCTGTTCGAGGACGTCACCATCCTCGGCCGCGACGAGGCGCCGCCCAAGCCGCATCCCGGCGGCCTGCTGCAGTTGGCCGAGCACTGGGGCGTGGCGCCGCAGGCACTGGCGATGGTCGGCGACCACGCCTACGACCTGCAGTGCGGGCGCCATGCCGGCGCCACCACCGTGCTGCTGCATCCGGACAATCCCTGGCCGGCGCTGGCCGACCTGCATTTCGCCGATTGCGCCGCGCTGCTGGCGTGGTGGCAGGACCGCGTCGGGCCGCAGTCGCACTGACTGCTGCGCGGCGGCTGACCGCCGCCGCGCGCCGGACCCTCCTTGGCGAGATCGGTGCAGGCGTGCCGGATGCGCACTCCCCGTCGCGCGCCTCGCCGTGCGCATCCGTGTGCGCCAGTGTGGCAAGCGCAGCGATGGCGCAGGGTGTGCCACCGGCACATGTGCTCACACTGCGCCACGTCCGGTGCAACCGTGTGGCGCAAAGTGTCACGTTTCTGAGACACCCTCGACCGCGCTGGTGGGCGTCTCCGCGACGACAACCGGCGTCGTGATCCGCACGTCAAGGGATGTTGCATCGCAGCGCCACGATGGCATGGACGTTGCTCGTATACATCCACGCTTCAGGTTCCGTGGCACACGCCGATAGGTGAAGTGACGCGGCTCTTCAACGAGGGGAGTAGAACGATGCACAGTCATTCACGTCGTACCCAGGCTTGTACGCTGCTCGCGCTGGCCACTGCGCTGGCATTGGCGGGTTGCAAGAAGCAGGAAGAGGCTCCGGCGCCGGCCGCACCGGCCGCCGCACAGCAGCCACCGGCCGCCGCGCCGGCCGCGGTTGCCGATACCGACAGCGAGTTCGCCACCAATGCCGCCAACCCCGACAACTGGGGTGGCATCGGTCGCGACTTCGGCCTGAACCGGCACAGCCCGCTGGCCGAGATCAATCGCGACAACGTCAAGAACCTGAAGATGTCGTGGGAGATGAAGACCGACGCCACCCGCGGCCACGAAGGCCAGCCGCTGGTGATCGGCAGCACCATGTACATGGTCAGCGCCTATCCGAACAACGTGTTCGCGATCGACCTGTCGCAGGAAGACAACGGCAAGGTGCTGTGGAAGTACACCCCGCAGCAGGACGAGCGCGCGGTGGCGGTGGCCTGCTGCGATACGGTCAACCGCGGTGCGTCCTACGCCGACGGCAAGGTGGTGTTCGGCAGCCTCAGCGGCGACGTGATCGCGCTCGATGCCAAGACCGGCAAGGAAGTGTGGAAGCAGAAGCTCGCCTATCCCGAGAAGGGCGAGACCATCACCATGGCCCCGATCATCGCCGACGGCAAGGTCGTGGCCGGCATCAGCGGCAACGAGTTCGGCGTGCGCGGGCGCGTCGCCGCGTACGCGCTGGCCGACGGCAAGCAGGCCTGGTCCTGCGAAGCCACCGGCACCGACAAGGACATCTGCCTCGGCCCGGACTTCAACAAGGCCAATCCGCAGCACGGCCAGCTCGGCGACCTCGGCCAGAAGACCTACCCCGACGAAGGCTGGAAGCGCGGCGGCGGCGCGGCCTGGGGCTGGTACAGCTACGACCCGAAACTCAAGCTGGTCTACTACGGCACCGGCAATCCCGGCCTGTGGAGCCCGTCGTACCGCTGCGGCAAGACCACGCAGAAGGAATGCGATACCGGCGAGTACGACAACAAGTGGTCCATGACCCTGTTCGCGCGCAAGATCGACACCGGCGAGGCGGTGTGGGGCTACCAGAAGACCCCGTTCGACCAGTGGGACTACGACGGCATCAACGAGCCGATCTTGGTCGACCTGACCATCGACGGCAAGCAGGTGCCGTCGGTGGTGCAGTTCGACCGCAACGGGTTCGCCTACGTGCTCGACCGCCGCGACGGCACGCTGCTGCGCGCCAACAAGTTCGTGCCGGCCAACTGGGCCGAGCGCATCGACATGAAGACCGGGCGCCCGGTCAAGGTCGCGGCGCATTCGCCGCTGGAACGCGGCCGCAAGGTGGAGGCGTTCCCGTCGGCGATGGGCGGCAAGGACCAGCAGCCATGCTCGGTGGATCCGGCCAATTCGGCGGTGTTCTTCTGCGGCACCAACAACTGGCACATGGAGCTCGACCCGCAGGAGCGCGGCAACACCATGATGGGCCTGCCGTACGTGTTCGCCAACGTGTTGATGAAGCCCAACGAGCCGGGCGCACTGGGCATCGTCAAGGCGTTCGACGTGGTCGAAGGCAAGTCCAAGTGGGAGATCAAGGAGAAGTTCCCGGTGTGGAGCGGCACCCTGGTCACCGACGGCGGGCTGGTGTTCTACGGCACGCTGGACGGCTGGTTCCGCGCCGTGGACAAGGACACCGGCAAGAAGCTGTGGGAGACCAAGCTGCCCTCCGGCGTCATCGGCAATCCGATCGCCTACAAGGCCAACGGCCACCAGTACGTGGCGGTGTTCTCGGGTATCGGCGGCTGGATCGGCCTGCCGGTCGCCGCCGGCCTGGATCCGGGCGATCCGTACGGCGCGTTGGGTGCCGCGGGCCTGGCCTTCAGCAACGGCTTCGACAAGATCCCGTTGGGCGGCATGGTGCACACCTTCCGCATCGACGGCGCCGGCAAGACCGTCACGCCCACCACGACCGCCACTGCGGCCGCCGGTGGCGGCAGCGCGGCGGTCGCCGCCAAGACGGTGCGATGAGCCGGCGGCGCCGCGTCCAGGGTGCGAGCGGGTGCCGGATGGCACCCGCCTCGCGGCGCCTGCCTGCGGGCGCGCGCGCCGTGTTGCTGTTGTGCAGCCTCGGACTCGTCGCCGCGGGCTGTACGCGCGAGCCGTCGTCCGCGACGGCTCGCGCTCCTGCTGCCCCGCCCGCCGTTGCGGCACCGGCATCCGCCGCGCCCGCCACGACGCTGCCGGCCGATGCGCCGGTGCTGCGGGTCTGTGCCGATCCCGGCAACATGCCGTTGTCCGATCGTGCAGGCGAGGGCTTCCAGAACAAGATCGCCCAGGTGGTGGCCGCGGAGATGGGCCGGCGCCTGGAGTACGAGTGGCGCAGCTACTACCAGCGCGGCCTGGCGCGCAGCACGATCAACGCCGGGCGGTGCGACGTGCTGATGGACATGAACAGCGATTTCGAGATGGGCCTGCCCACGCGCCCGCTGTATCGCTCCACCTATGTGCTGGTCACCCGCAAGGGCCTGGACCTGCGTCCTGCCTCGCTGGACGATCCGGCACTGAAGAAGCTAAAGGTCGGCGTGTTCCAGAGCTCGCCGGCGCGGCAGGCGCTGTTCGACCATGGCGTGCAGGGTGAAGTGCAGTACCTGTTCTACGATTCGGCCAGCGCGCCGCAGGAACATCCCGGCAAGCTCGCCGAACAGGTCGCCGCCGGCAAGCTCGATGCCGCCGAATCCTGGGGACCGGTGGCCGGCTACTACGCCGCGCGCGGCGGCCTCGGCGTGGTCCCGCTGAACGTCATCGACAACGAGGTGCTGGAGTATTCGATGGCGTGGGCGGTGTCGCGCAAGAACGCGGCATTGCGCGATGCGCTGAACGCGGCGATGCAGCGCAGCGCCGGCAAGATCGACGCGATCCTGCGCGACTATCACGTGCCGCTGGTGGCCTGCGCCGATTGCATCGTTGCCGGCAACCTGCGCTCGCACGGCTCCTACGCGGTGCCCGACGACCAGGACGACACGCCGAGCGCGCAGGCCTCGTCGGACATGCTGGCGCAATTGCAGTTGCGCATCGCCGGTGGCGCCGATCCCAACGAGGAGTTGGCGCACGCGCTGGATGCCGGCGATGGCGTGCGCGTGGCCTGGCTGCTGCGTCATGGCGCCAGCGCCGACAAGCCCAACCTGCTCGGCGAGCCGCCGCTGCAGCAGGCGATCCGCAACCAGGCGCCGCTGCTGGTCGGCGAGCTGCTGGCCGCCGGCGCCAAGGTCGAAAACCGCGACAGCAATGGCTGGACGCCGTTGATGAAGGCGGCCTGGTCCAACGACGGCAAGAGCGCCGCGCAATTGCTGGCGCATGGCGCCAAGGTCGAGGCGGTGTCCGCCGACGGATGGACGCCGCTGGACCTGGCCATCTCCTACGCCGACGCCGACCTGGTACAGGCATTGCTCACCGCGGGTGCCAGCGTGCGCCGTGTCAACCCGGCCGGCTTCACCCCGGTGATGTTCGCGGTGGCGCGCAACGACCCGAAGATCCTCGATCTGCTGCTCAAGCGCGGTGCCGAAGCCGACCGTGCCAACCGCGCCGGCGTCACGCCGTTGATGCTGGCTGCCGCTGCCGGCCGCGAGGACAGCGCCCGGCGTCTGCTCGCCGCCGGCGCCAGCGCCGATGCGCGCGACGCCGACGGCAAGACCCCGGCGGCGCTGGCCCAGCAACGCGGCAATGCCGAACTCGCCCACCTGCTGACGGAGGCCCAGCACCGACGCACGCAATGACCGCTTTCCGCCGTTCCGTACACGCCGCTCGCGCGGCCTGCTCCTCCCATCGTGCACTCCGCAAAGGTTCTGCTCCCATGCGCTCTGCTTCCGTCCGTCGTCGTGCCGTCTCCGTGCTGTTGCCCGTGTCCCTGTTCGCCTCGCTCCTGTTGCTGGCCGCCTGCGGCAAGCAGGAGACGCCCGCCGCGCCAGCGGCCACACCCGAGCCGGCTGCGGCGCCGGCGCCTGCACCGGCCTCTGCGCCGGCGGCGACCGCGCCCGCCGCCGCTGCTCCTGCCGCCGCACCGGCCCCCGCTGCGGCGGTGACGCCGATTCCGAAGGGACCGCCGGTCAAGGTCACCCCGGAACTGGTCGCCGAAGGCAAGGTGCTGTTCAACTCCGCCGGCTGCACCGCCTGTCACGGCGGCACCGGTGGTGGCGGCATGTGTCCGCCGCTGACCAACGACATCTGGGTGTACGGCAGCGACGACGACACCTTGCGTACGCTGATCACCGAAGGCACCGCCGGCATGACCGCGCACGGCAAGACCCGGATCGGCCACGAGAAGGTGGTCGGGCAGATGCCGCCGTTCGGTCCCGTGCTCAAGCCGGGCGATACCGAGAAGCTGCTGGCCTTCATCCATTCCATCAACAAGACCGCAGGCGCCACGCAATGAGGAAAGCGTTGCGCCTGTCCGCCGTCGTCGCGCTGTCGCTGTTCGCTGCTGCGTGCCAGCGCACCACCGCGCCGACGGCGGGGGCCGATGCGGCGGCGGCCGCGCCAGCGCCTGCGGCCGCGACCGCGGCGCTGGCCTACGTCCCGAACCAGCGCAGCGGCACCATCTCGGTGATCGACACCGGCAGCGACCGCGTGGTGCGGACGCTGTCGGCGCAGGGCCAGCTCGGCAAGCGCCTGCAGCAGGTGGTGCCGGGGCCGCCCGGGCATCTGTACGTCATCGACGCGCAGGGCCATCGCCTGCTGGACCTGGATACCGTGCAGGACCGGGTGCTGCGCAGCGTCGACATCGGCGAGAACGCCGAAGGCGTGGCCGCGTCGCCGGACGGCCGCCAGCTGGCGGTGTGCGTGGAGGGGCAGAACCAGGTGATGCTGATCGACCCGGCCAGTTTCACCATCGGCGCGCACATCGCCACCCGCGGGCAGGCGCCGGAACACTGCGTCTACACGCCGGATGGCGCGCTGCTGCTGACCAGCAACGAAGGCTCCAACGACCTGGACGTGATCGACCTGAAGGCCGGCACCTCCACCGGCGTGATCGCCACCAGCGGGCATCCGCGCGGCATGGCGTTCGCGCCCGACGGCAAGACGGTCTATGTGGCGCAAGAAGCGGCCAACGTGGTCGACGTGATCGACCTGGCGGCGCGCACGCGCGTGGCCAGCATCCCCGCCGGGCAGCGCACCGCCGGCATCGCCATCGCCCGCGACGGCAGCCGCGTGTACGCGTCCAATGGCGCCGGCACGGTCAGCGTGATCGATCCGGCCGCGCGCCGTGCGTTGGCGGAGATCCCGGTGGGGCAGCGGCCCTGGAACCCGGCGCTGAGCCCGGACGGCAAGAAGCTGTATGTGGCCAATGGCCGTTCCGACAGCGTCAGTGTCATCGACACGGCGGCGATGAAGGAGATCAAGCAGATCGCGGTGGGCGAGATGCCATGGGGTGTGATCGTGGCGCAGTGAGGTGAGGCGAGCGGCGCTCTCGGGCGCCGCGACGGGAGGCGGGGAGAGCCGGAATGAAGACGCGAGCCGCGGTCGCCTGGGCGGCGAACCAGCCGCTGGCCATCGAAGAGGTGGATCTGCAGCCGCCCAAGGCCGGCGAAGTGCTGGTGCGCATGGTCGCCAGCGGCATCTGCCACGGCGACGACATCGCCCTGTCCGGTGCCGATGCCGATGCGGCATTCCCGGTGATCCTGGGCCAGGAAGGCGCCGGCGTGGTCGAAGAGGTCGGCGTCGGCGTCACCAGCGTGCGCCCGGGCGATCACGTGATCCCGCTGTACATGCCCGAATGCGGCGTGTGCAAGTACTGCCGTTCCAACCGCACCAACCTGTGTCAGGCGATCCGAAGCACCCAGGACCGCGGGCTGATGCCCGACGGCAGCAGCCGCTTCTCGCTGCATGGACGCCCGCTGCTGCACTACATGGGCACCAGCACCTTCGCCGAGTACACCGTGCTGCCGGAGATCGCGGTGGCCAGGATCCATCCGGCCGCGCCGCTGGACAAGGCCTGCCTGCTCGGCTGCACGGTCACCACCGGCATCGGCGCCGTGCTCAACACCGCGCGGGTGCGTCCGGGCGAGAGTGTGGCGGTGTTCGGGCTCGGCGGCATCGGCCTGTCGGTGGTGCAGGGCGCGGTGATGGCGCGCGCCGAACGCATCATCGTGGTCGACATCAACCGCGACAAGTTCCCGCTGGCGCGCGCGCTGGGCGCCACCGACTGCCTGGATCCGAAGGATTTCGGCGCGCCGGTGCAGCAGGTCATCGTCGACCTCACCGACGGCGGCGCCGACCACAGCTTCGCTTGCGTCGGCGACGTGCGCGCGATGCGCGCGGCGCTGGAGTGCTGCCACAAGGGCTGGGGCGAAAGCATCATCCTCGGCGTGGCGCCGAGCGCGCAGGAGATCAGCACGCGGCCGCTGCAACTGGTCACCGGCCGCGCCTGGCGCGGCAGCGCGTTCGGCGGGGTCAAGGGCCGCAGCGAGCTGCCGGCCTATGCCGAGCGCTACCTGGCCGGGGAGATCCGCATCGACGAACTGATCAGCGAAACCCTGCCGTTGGACCACATCAACCGCGGCTTCGAGGCGATGCGCGCCGGCCGCGGCATCAAATCGATCGTTCTCTACTGAGCCCTCAAGGAACCGGCATGACCCACACCCCAGGACCGCATACTCCGCCGCCGAGCCTGCTCGCGCTGGCCGTCGCCACCGCCATCGGCCTGCTCGCCGCACCGGCGCACGCGCAGACCACGGTCAATGCCGACGATGCGCAGATCACCGCGCTGGACCGGGTCGAGGTCACCGCCACGCCGATCCCCGGCACGCTGATCGATGCCGACCTGCTGCCGTACACGGTGCAGACCGCCAATGCCGACGACATCGCACGCAGCCAGGCCGGCAACCTCACTGACTTCCTGCTGCGCGAAATGAACGGCGTGGACACCAACGAGGTGCAGGGCAGCCCGTTCCAGACCGACCTGACCTTCCGCGGTTTCCGTGCCTCGGCCTTGCCGGGCGCCTCGCAGGGCGTGTCGGTGTACCTGGACGGTGTGCGCATGAACGAGCCGTTCGCCGACATCGTCAGCTGGGACATGATGCCGGAGGCGGCGATCCGCAGCGTCGCGCTGATGCCGGGCTCCAACCCGCTGTTCGGTCCCAACACGCTGGGTGGCGCGCTGGCCTTCACCACCCAGTCCGGCCTGACCGCGCCGGGCCTGCGCGCCGACCTGTCGGTGGGCAGCGGCGCGCGCAAGCGCCTGGATGCGTCCTACGGCTACGCCGGTGCCGACGGCCTGCATGCCTTCGTCGCGGCTACCGGTTTCGACGAGAACGGCTGGCGCGACGCCTCCGCCGGCCGCCTGGGGACCGTGTTCGGCAAGTTCGGGCGGCAGGGCGAGCGCACCGACTGGGACGTGTCGCTGCTGCACGGGCGCAGCCGCCTGGTCGGCAATGGCCTGCTGCCGAGCTATCGCTACACCGACGAGGGCACCGAGCCGGGGCTGTACGAGGCCGATCGCGCCGCGGTCTACACCTCGCCGGACCTGACCCGCAACCGCAACACGCTGCTCACCGGACAGTTCGACCATCGCTTCGACGAGCGCACCGCACTGCATCTGCTCGCCTACTACCGCCAGGGGCGGCGCGACACCGTCAACGGCGACATCAACGACGACTACGAAGAGTTCGTCGACGATTGCGCCGACGGCTACGCCGCCGACGGCACGCCGCTGGACGCCGGCTGCACGGTGTCGCGCGCCGATGCCGACGCGCTGCACAGCGGCGTGCTCAACACCACGCAGATGCGCCAGCACGCCGAGGGCGTGGCACTGAACCTCAGCCACCAGGCCGGCGCGCACGCGCTCAGCATCGGCGCCACCTACGACCGCAACCGCGTGCGCTACCGCCAGTACGAGCAGGAGGCGTTCGTGCAGGACGATCGCTCGGTGGTCGCCGATCCGGACGAGGATCGGGAGTTCTTCTCCGGCGTCGACGGGCGCAGCAGCACCCTGGGCCTGTTCGCCGCCGATACCTGGGAGCTGAGCGAGGCCACCCACCTCAATGCCGCGCTGCGCTGGAACCGCGTCGCCGTCGCCAACACCCTGTCCACCGCCGACGACGGCGTGCTGCCGCGCGAGCGCTTCGTGTTCGCCAAGGCCAATCCCTCGCTGGGCATCACCCAGCGCCTGGGCGACGGCTTCACCGCGTTCGCCTCGGCCTCGCAGAACAGCCGCGCGCCGACCGCGATCGAACTCGGCTGCGCCGACCCGGAACAGCCGTGCCGGTTGCCGACCGGGCTGCAGGCCGACCCGCGCCTGGAGCAGATCGTCTCGCGCACCTACGAGCTCGGCCTGCGCTGGAACCCGACGCCGGCGCAGACGCTGAACGCCTCGCTGTACCGCGCCGACAACCGCGACGACATCCTGTTCCTGCGCGCACCCAATTCCCAGCAGGGCTATTTCGACAACGTCGACCGCACCCGCTATCAGGGAGCCGACCTCAGCTACCGCGGCAGCCACGGCGCGCTGCGCTGGTTCGCCGGCTACAGCTACCTGGACGCCACCTACCGCAGCGCCGGCGAACTGCTCTCCGGCGAGCGCACGGTGACCTTGCGGCCGGGCACGCGCATCGCCGGCCTGCCGCGCAACACGCTGAAGCTGGGCGTGGACTGGCAGGCGCTGGCGCAGCTGACGCTGGGGGCCGACTTGCGCGCGGTGTCGCGGCGCGTGGCCAGCGGCAACGAGGACGGCCTGGTCGAAGACCCCGAGGAAGGCGAGGCGCCGGCACGCCACGACCTGTCCACCGGCGGCTATGCCTTGCTCGACCTGCACGGCACCTGGGAACTCGCCGAAGGCCTGTCGTTGTACCTGCGGGTCAACAACGTGTTCGACCGCCGCTACGAGACGTATGCGGCGATCGCCGAGGACCTGTTCCCGGGCGGCGCCCTGGCGCGCCCGCAGGACGCTGCGGTCGAGGACGGCCCCTCGCGCTTCGTCGCCCCCGGCGCCCCGCGGCAATACCAGGTCGGTTTGCGCTGGCGCTTCTAGCGGGCGGTTTGCGGTTCGTGTGGTGGCACCGCTCGGCGCGTGCCATCCGCCGTGTTCAAGACGGCTGCAGGCCAGTCGGCGCGGGCGACTGGCGCGGCTGACGCCGCTCCTGCCTGGGTTCGCGCTTGGTCACCGGCGCAGGGCTTCCTGCAGGAGCGGCGTCAGCCGCGACCTCGGACGGAACCTATCCGGCTCCGTCCGCAGTCGGGACTGAAGTCCCTCCCACAGTGTGCGATCTCAACGACCCGCAAGCTGTTGTCGTAAAAACGGTTGTCGTAGGAAGCGGCTTCAGCCGCGACATCGAAGCCAGACGTCCTCCAGCCGCCTCAACGGTTGGGACTCCAATACCCCACAGCACTCACGCCGCTACCGAATGGCAAGACGCGACAGGCGGGGCTTCATTCGCGACACGCAGCAAACCCCTTGAATCGCGATGCCGCCGCCGCTCAAGCCGTCGCCAACCCGTGCTTGCGCAGCTTGCGATACAAGGTATTGCGGCTGATGCCCAGCGCATCGGCGGTGCGGCTGACGTTCCATCGGTGACGCTCGAGCTGCTGCTGCAGCACGCTGCGCTCGGCACTGTCCAGGGCGACGCGGCCGGGCATGCCGTCGCCGGCATGCGCATCGTCGCCGAGCAGGCATGGGCCGCTGTCGGCATCGACGATTTCCTGCGGCAGGTTGGGGATGCGGATGACGCCATCGGCGCACAGCACCGCCGCGGTACGCAGCACGTTGCGCAGCTGCCGCAGGTTGCCGGGCCAGGCATAGCTGAGCAGCTTGTGCAGGGCGTCCTCGCTGATGCGCACCGTCTGCTCGCCGCTCTCCTCGCGCAGCAGGGTGCGGATCAGTTCGGCCTTGTCGCTGCGCTCGCGCAGCGGCGGCAGGTGCAGCACCACGCCGTTGAGGCGGTAGTACAGGTCCTCGCGGAAGCCGCCGCTGCCGACCATCTGCGCCAGGTCGCGGTGGCTGGCGCTGATCACGTGCAGTTCCAGCGGCACGGCGCGGTCGCTGCCCAGCGGGGTCACGCTCTGTTCCTCCAGCACCCGCAGCAGGCGCGTCTGCAGCGGCAGCGGCATGTCGCCGATCTCGTCCAGGAACAGGGTGCCGCCGCTGGCCTGCAATAGCTTGCCATGCCGTCCTTCGCGCGCGGCATCGGTGAAGGCGCCGCGCGCATAGCCGAACAGCTCGCTCTCGATCAGCGCTTCCGGGATCGCCGCACAGTTCACCGCCACGAACGGGCGGTCGGCCCAGGGCGAGCTGCGGTGCACCGCCTTGGCGAACTCTTCCTTGCCGGTGCCGGTGGCGCCGCACAGCAGGATCGACACGCGGTGCTTGGCCAGCTTCAGCGCATTGTCCAGGTTGTGCAGCATGCGCGGATCGGAGCCGACATGATCGTTGGCGCGCGCGGCCTGGCCGTCCTCGCCCGCGGCGCGCGTTCGGCCGGCAGCGCTGCGCGCACGCGGCGGCTGCGCCAGGGCGAAGAAGCGGCGGCCGTGGCAGGCGCAGCGGATCGACCACAACGTGCTGGCGTCTTTGCGCGCGCGCTGCTCCAGCGTGTCGAAATCCAGCTGCATCACCTGGGCGATGTCGCGCCCGACCAGTGGCGAACGGTCGGGCTTGCCGAGCTGTTCCAGCGTGGCCTCGTTGACCGCCAGCACGCGGCCGTCGCCGCCGACCGCGATCAGCGCCTCGTGCAGCAGGCCGGCGAACTCGGGGCGGCTGTGGAAGCGCAGGATCCACGCATGCCGGTACTGCTCCAGGAAGTACGCGCGGGCGATCTGCGCCGCCGACATGCGCACCAGCGCGCCGGTATGGCGCTGCACCAGCTTGGTATCGCGTGCGTCGGGCGTGGAGGCGTCCAGCACCGCCAGCAGATGGCCTTGCGGGTCCAGGATCGGCGCGCCGCTGCAGGACAACGGCAGGTGCCGCTCCAGGTAGTGTTCGCCGCGGTGCACGCTCAGCGCACTGCCCTCCACCGCACAGGTGCCGATGCCGTTGGTGCCCTGGTAGCGTTCGGCCCAACTGGCGCCACAGAACAGCCCGGTCTCGCGGAACGCGCGCAGCAGCGCCGGATCCTGCACGCTGTGCAGCACCGTGGCCTCGGTGTCGGCGAACACCACCGCGTAGCTGCCGCCGGCGATCTGTTCGTAGAGATTTTCCATCTCCACCTTGGCGATGCGCAGCAGCGCCTCCAGCCGCTGCTGGCGCTCGCGCAACTCACCGTCGTCATGGACCATCGGCGAGGGGTGGGTGTCCGGGGCCAGGCCGTACTCGTCGAGGCAGCGCCGCCACGAGCGTGCCAGCGCCGGCGGCAAGGACTCGATCTGGCGGAAATGGCGCATGCGCGCCAGCGGCGCGCAGTCGGCCTCGGCGGCGGATGGTGCGACGACCTTGGCTTGCGCGAGGCTGGCGACAGTCGACTCGGACATGGGCGCGCTCTCGTCCCCCCCAGGGGCCCTTGCGCAAGTGACGCACAAACCAGGCCTGGGCTCAACCCGCAGTGCAGCAAAGCGATGGCGTCGCCCGCCGTCGATCCCCCGGTCGCGCTGGGATCCTCGCTCCATCATGACTGTCGGTGGGCGTGCAGGACACGCCGCGCTCCGGCAGCGCCATGTCGTAGTGCATCCGCATCCACCGTCGCGCGGGGGGGACGGCGACGGTGCGAATCGAATCGAGTGCCGCACCGCCTGCTACGCAGACGGCGCGCTGCGCGCTGCCGCATGCGCCCGGCCGAAGTCGGGTTATGCCAGTGCCGGGCCGTTGCGGCTCGGTGCGTCCCGCTCGCGCGCCAATTCCTGCTGTTGCGTGAGTTGCCGTTCGCGGTCGATCGCCTGGTTCGCGGCCTGCAGTCGCTGGTCGGACTGCTCCACCGGAGTGGCGAGCGCCACTTGCACATCCACGCTGGCGCGCTTTTGCGCCGGGTCGCGCTGTTCACCTTCGACCACCACCAGATGGCCCTTCTCGGTGAGCGCCACGCGATCGGCCCGTTCCAGTGCGTTCGACGCCAGCGGCGCGTTGCCGGGGCCGCCATTGTCCCGGCAAGCGGCCAACGCAGCACGGCTCAGGCGTTCGCTGGCCGCATCGTACGGTTTGCCCAGATCCTGGTCGATCCTTCTGACGCCCTCGCGGATCTGCTCGAGCAGCGCATGATTCGGGTGGCTGGCGTCGTTCGGGCCGGGCGCCGACGCCGGGGTGCGATCCGGCGCAGGCGTTTGCGGTTGCTGCTGCTCGCTGCGTTCGCGCAACTGCGCCGGGGTCGGTACGTGCAGCAGCGTTTCGCTCTTGCCGTCCTTGCGCAGTTGAAGATCCACGCTCTGATCGGCATTGCCGACGCGCTTGACCTCGTCGCGCTGCACCGCGCTCCACTTGCCGCCGACGAAGGCGGTACCGTGACCGTTCCCATCGAAGACGACCACATCGTTGTCCGCGCCGAACAGGCTCGACGACTGCGCCACCGTCTTGCCGTTCCGGCCTTTGAGGTTGTAGCCGAACGCACTGTCCTGGTCGAGGGCGCTGATCAGTTTTGGCGACTGGCCGTTCTGCAGGAACAGGGTCTTGGTCGCGTTGTACTGATGCAGCGCATCCGCGTGGGCGGTATCGCCCTTCAGGTCGACCGGGCTGCGCAATGGGTCGGCGGAGACCGCCGCAAAAGCATCATGCAGGGGATTTCCAGGCTGCGCCGCACGGAGCTTGTTGAACACCTCGGTACCTGCGAGCGCGTGGTGGACGCCGCTCTCGATGTAGTCGGGCACCACCTCGCCTTTCTTGTTGGTCTTGTTCGGCAGCAGCGCGTCGACCTTGTTCACCACGTCCTCGACGCTGCCGAGGCTGCCGTCGTTGATGCCCTTGAGGATCTTCGGATACTGACTCTTGCCGGCCTGGTTCTCCAGCTTCATCAGCACGGTGGCGTACTTGGCCTGGTCGTCCAGGCTCGCGTTCTTGTACAACTCCGTCTGGCGCAATTGGTGCAGCGCGCCGCCATGGTCCTTCTTGCCGTCGCCTTCGCGCATCAGATGGTCGATCTGCGTGCGGTCGCGATCGTGCACGAATTGCACGCCTGCATCGGAGGCCAGGAAGGTATTGAGGTTCTTGAGCACGGTTGCATCGGGTGCGCGGCCGTTGTCCGCGCGGATGGCATCGCCATTGCGCTGCAGGTCGGAGATCGTCTGTGTTCTTTGGTTTTCCGACAGCGCCAGGCTCGGAGTCTGCCGGGCGGCCCATGTCTGGTAGGCATCCACCAGCGTCGGGACGACGTCCGGATGTGCGCCCAGGTCGGTCTGCAGCGTGCCGATGCTGAAGCCGCTGTTGGCCACCGGCTTGAGCGTGTTGCCCTCGACCGATCCGGCGAACGACAGGTGATAGGCCACATTCTTGGAGCCCAGGCTGCCTTCCGAGGCCACGCCGATGGCGAAGTAGCCCAAGGTCTTGAGTTGCGCGTCGGTGAGTTGCGGCCTTGCCGCGGTGGGGGCGGTGTTTGGATCGGACATGTCGCTGTTCCGCGATGGTGTGTCGTCCCTGTAGACGCTCGCGTTAGCCTCTGCCTTCTCCGCAGAGCTTGAGGTTGGTGCGTGCGGCGCGGATCACGCGGAGGTAATCGTCGACGAGGGCGGGCGTCATGCCCTCGCTGATGGCGTCGTCGCTGCGCTTGGCGTCGTCCTGGTAGGGCGCCAGCGTCTGCCGGCATCCGGCATCGTCGCCGAGTTTATGCTGGGTCAGCGCGTAGTCGTTGCGGATGGCGCCGGCGTCGCTGAAGCTGAGGGCCGCCACGCAGTCGCGATAGAGCGGCGCGAGCGCCGCTTCGGCACCCGCATAGTCCTTGCGATCGTAGGATGCCTGGAAGGCCTTGCGCGTTCGCTGCATGGCTTCAGGCGTGCAGGTCGCAGCCTGTTTCAGATAGTCGCCTGCGAAGCTGCCGTTGCCGCCGCAGTACTCCCGGCACGCGCTCTCGGCGCCGGCCGTGGCGGACACCGCCACGCCGTCTGCCTTGGGTGCGAACTGCAGCGTGCAGGTGCCGTCGTCGACCGCGGCCTGGGTTCCGTGCAGCGTGCCGCTGAAGCTGCAACCGGCATCGACATTCTGCGTTTCGAGGGTGAAGCGTGCATCGGGCTGCACGGTCAGCTGGCCCCAGCCGGGCTGGGTGGCATAGTGGCCGGGGGGCACTTGCGCGGTCGCCGCATCGTGCGTCGCAGCAGGCGCCGTCGGGCCGTTCGCGGCAGGCGCGGGGGCGGTCGGGGGCACGGAGGGAGTCGCGCTCGCGGGTGCCTGGGCGGCGTTGCCGCAGGCGCACAGGGTCGCCGCGCAGCACATGGAGAGCAGCAGTCCACGCGGGATCGGTGCGGCGGCCAGGATCCTGGCGGTCCAGCGAGGCGCGGTGTCCATCCGATCATTCCATCGACGCGGGCGGCCGAGTCTAGCCCCGCCCGGATCGGCGCCGCAAGCCTGGATGCCGCGTCGCAATCGGTCGTGGAACGGCGGCCCGCCGGGTAGGCGTCCGGCAAGCGCGATGGCCAGGTGTCGACGCTGCCGTTCCGCCGGTAGTGCCCCAGCCTTACAACGCGTAACCGAACTGCTGCTTGAACTGGTCGTTGAATTCGTCGAAGTCGAAGCGCTGGTTCTGCGTGCCCGGGTGCTCGACCTTCAGGGCGCCCATCAGGTTGCCCATGCGGCCGATGGTCAGCCAGTCGCAGCCGCGCTGGATGCCGAAGATCAGGCCGGCGCGGAAGGCGTCGCCGCAGCCGGTGGGGTCGACCACGCGGCGCTCGTGCGCCGGCGGGATGTCGTAGGTCTTCTCGGGGGTGTGGACCAGGGCGCCCTTGGGGCCCTGGGTGGTGATGTAGGCCTGCACGCGCGAGACGATGTCCTTCTCGTTCCAGCCGGTGCGCTCCTGCAGCAGGTTGGACTCGTAGTCGTTGACCACCACGTAGTCGGCCTGCTCGATGAACTGGCGCAGCTCCGGGCCGTTGAACAGCGGCATGGCCTGGCCGGGGTCGAAGATGAACGGCACGCCGCCGGCGCTGAACTCCTCGGCGTTCTGGATCATGCCCTCGCGCCCGTCCGGGCCGACCAGGCCCAGGGTCACGCCCGGCACGTCCTTCACGTGATTCTCGTAGCTGCGCATCATCGCGCCCGGATGGAACGCGGTGATCTGGTTGTTGTCGTGGTCGGTGGTGATGAACGCCTGCGGGGTGAACAGCTCCTCGATCACCTTGACCCGCGACAGGTCGATGCCCAGCGCCTGGAAATGCTCGCGGTACGGGCCGAAGTCCTGGCCCACCGTGCCCATCGGGATCGGGTGGCCGCCCAGCAGGTGCAGGTTGTAGGCGATGTTGCCGGCGCAGCCGCCGAACTCGCGGCGCATCCGCGGCACCAGGAACGACACGTTCAGGATGTGCACCTTGTCCGGCAGGATGTGGTTCTTGAACTGGTCCGGGAACACCATGATGGTGTCGTAAGCGAGAGAACCACAGATCAGTGCAGACATCGGGCAGGCCTTGGCGGAGGAATGAGCCCGCATTCAGGCGGGCGAGGGGCGGGGTCGCCGCGGCGCAAAGGGTAACGGCTGCGGCCCGGCAGGGCCAGAACCACGATCCATCGCGGTCCCGCCGATACCACGCAACGCGTGGTTTTAGCGAGAATTTTCCTTGCCCGCACCCAGGCGGGTTGCTAGGCTAGCGGACTTCGTTTTCTGCCCATTTTTTCGCCATTCTGGCGACGGCGCGCGCCCCAGGACCCAATCCCCCGATGTTCAAGAAACTCCGCGGCATGTTCTCCAACGACCTGTCCATCGATCTGGGCACGGCCAACACCCTCATCTACGTGCGTGGCCAGGGCATCGTGCTGAACGAACCGTCGGTGGTGGCGGTGCGCCAGGACCGGGCGATCGGCGGCACCCGCTCGGTGGCCGCGGTCGGCGCCGAGGCCAAGCAGATGCTCGGCCGTACGCCGGGCCACATCACCACCATCCGCCCGATGAAGGACGGCGTCATCGCTGACTTCACCTACACCGAGGCGATGCTGAAGCATTTCATCAAGAAGGTGCACAAGTCGCGCTTCCTGCGCCCCAGCCCGCGCGTGCTGGTGTGCGTGCCGGCCGGCTCCACCCAGGTTGAGCGCCGCGCGATCAAGGAATCGGCCGAGGAGGCCGGCGCCCGCGACGTGTACCTGATCGAGGAACCGATGGCCGCGGCGATCGGCGCCGGCATGCCGGTCACCGAGGCGCGCGGCTCGATGGTCATCGACATCGGCGGCGGCACCACCGAGGTCGCGGTCATTTCGCTGAACGGCATCGTCTATTCGCAGTCGGTGCGCATCGGCGGCGACCGCTTCGACGAGTCGATCACCAATTATGTGCGCCGCAACCACGGCATGCTGATCGGCGAGGCCACGGCCGAGCGGATCAAGCTGGAGATCGGCTGCGCCTACCCGCAGGCGGTGGTGCAGGAGATGGAGATCTCCGGCCGCAACCTCGCCGAGGGCGTGCCGAAGATGATCAAGATCAACTCCAACGAAGTGCTGGAAGCGCTGCACGAGCCGCTGTCGGGCATCGTCTCGGCGGTCAAGCTGGCGCTGGAGCAGACCCCGCCGGAACTGTGCGCCGACGTCGCCGAGCGCGGCATCGTGCTGACCGGCGGCGGCGCGCTGCTGCGCGACCTGGACCGGCTGATCTCCGAGGAAACCGGCCTGCACGTGCAGGTCGCCGACGATCCGCTGACCTGCGTGGCCCGCGGCGGCGGCCGTGCGCTGGAGCTGGTGGACATGCACGGCAACGAGTTCTTCGCGCCGGAGTGAATGTGAGGCCGGGAATGGGGAGTCGGGAATGGGGAATAGAATGGCCCCTCCGCCTCCGCACTGCCGGCTCCCTCTCCACTCGCCTGCCTGCGCCCCGGCCCGATCGAGCCGGGAGCGCGCCGTTGTTGTTCGATTCCCCACTCCCGATTCCCCATTCCCGGCTTTAGCCCGTGCCTCCTTACGCCGGTCCTCCCGTCACCGCCCGCCCCGGCGAATCCGCCAGCACGCCGCGCCTGTTGGCCTACCTGGCGTTGGCGCTGGTGCTGATCGTGCTCGACGCGCAGGCCGACTGGCTGGCCCGCCTGCGCAGCCAGGCCACGGTGCTGGTGCAGCCGATCTGGGCGCTGGCCGGCCTGCCCGGGCGGCTGGGGTCGCAGGTGCAGGAGAACGCGGCCAGCCACGCGCAGCTGGTCAAGGAAAACCGCGCGTTGCGCAACGAACTGCTGATCGCCAAGGCGCGCCTGACCCGGCTGCAGACCGCGGCGCTGGACAACGCGCAGCTGCGCGAACTGCTGGGCGTGGCCGAGCGCCGCGGCCTGGACGTGCAACTGGCGCCGATCCTGGACATCGACCTGGACCCGACCCGGCAGCGCCTGGTGCTCGATGCCGGCAGCCGCGACGGCGTGCACGTCGGCCAGGCGGTGATCGACGCCGGCGGCCTGATGGGCCAGGTGATCGCGGTGACCCCGCTGCACTCCACCGTGCTGCTGCTGACCGACCCCGACCACGCGGTGCCGGTGACGGTGGCGCGCAACGGCGTGCGCCTGATCGTCTACGGCCGCGGCGGCAGCCTGGAACTGCGCGACATCCCGCTCAGCGCCGGGGTCGAGGTGGGCGACGAGATCGTCACCTCCGGGCTGGGCGGCCGCTTCCCGGCCGGCTTCCCGGTCGGCACCATCTCCGCCCTGCGCCCGGACGACACCCACGCCTTCCTGGTCGGCGAACTGAAGCCGGCGGCGAAGCTGGACCGCGGGCGGGATGTGTTGTTGTTGAAGAGCCGGGAATGGGGAATCGGGAATCGGGAATTGGCGACGCCTGCCGCAGCGGCAGCGGAAGGAGCTTCGCCCGTGGCTGGAGCCGCACAAAGCGGTGACGCCAAGCCAGCGCAGGGCGTGACTCAAGCCCCCGCAACCGGCGCCGCCGCCTCGACATCGCCGAACGTGCACCCATCCGCCACCGCGTCCACCCCGCCGCCGACCAAGCCGGCACGCGCGACATCCGATTCCCGATTCCCGAATCCCGATTCCCGCCCGGCTCCAAAGGAGACGGGCCAATGAGCCGCCTGCGCAGCAAAGGCTGGGTGCTCCCGGTCAGCGTGATCGTGGCGCTGTTGCTGGGGTTGATGCCGTTGCCGTTGGTGGTGCAGCCGCTGCGGCCGTACTGGCTGGCGCTGGTGGTGGCGTACTGGGTGATCGAGACCCCGGACAAGGTCGGGCTGGGCTTCGCCTTCGCGGTCGGGGTGCTCGCCGATCTGCTGTACGGCGGGGTGCTGGGCGAGCAGGCGCTGCGCCTGGTGATCCTGAGCTTCATCCTGCAGCGCTTCCGCGCGCGCATCCGCTTCTTCCCGATGTCGCAGCAGGCGCTGGCGATCGGCGGCCTGCTGGTCAACGACCGCATCGTCGCCGCGGCGGTGCACCTGGCCGTCGGCGAGCCGACCCTGCCGTGGAACTACTGGTGGGCGCCGCTGCTGGGCATGGCGCTGTGGCCGCCGCTGTTCGTGCTGCTGGACGCGCTGCGGCTGGGCCGGCGGAGCAAGTAGCATGGCCCTGCATCCGCGTCGCGCGCAGAAGAACCCGCACGCCGAGGCCGAGCAGTTCCGGCGCCGCGCGGCGCTGGGCTTCCTGTGCGTGCTGCTGGCGCTGCTGGGCCTGGGCGCCTGGTACTTCAAGCTGCAGGTGCTGGACCACGACATCTACGCCACCCGCTCGGACGCCAACCGCATCAAGCCACGGCCGGTGGTGCCCGGGCGCGGCATGATCTACGACCGCAACGGCCGCCTGCTGGCCGAGAACGTGCCCGCGTTCCGGCTCGACGTGACCCCGGACAAGGTCGCCGACATGGACGCGCTGCTGGCCGAGCTGGGCAAGGTCATCGCGCTGTCGCCGGAAGACATCGAGCGGTTCCAGGCCGCGCGCAAGGCCAGCCGCAGCTTCCGCCCGATCACCCTGAAGCTGCGTGTCAGCGAGGAGGAGCGGGCGCGCTTCGCGGTGGACCGCTGGCGCTTCCCGGGCGTGGAGCTGGAACCCTACCTGACCCGGCACTACCCCTACGGCGACCTGTTCGCGCACATCATCGGCTACGTCGGCCGTATCGACGAGAAGGACCTGGAGACGCTGGGCGAGGGCAACGCCGCGCTGACCCACATCGGCAAGTCCGGGCTGGAGCGCTATTACGAGGAGCAACTGCGCGGCAAGGTCGGCTACGAGCAGGTCGAGACCAACGTGCAGGGCCGCGCGATCCGCACCGTCGGCCGGGTGCCGGCGCAGTCCGGCGCCGACCTGCGCCTGTCCATCGACGCCGACCTGCAGCGCGCCATGGTCGCCGCGTTCGGCGACTACCAGGGCTCGGCCATCGCCATCGATCCGCGCACCGGCGAGATCCTGGCGATGGTCAGCCTGCCGTCCTACGACCCCAACCTGTTCGTCAACGGCATTTCCCACGCCGACTTCCAGGCGCTCAACAGCGACCCGTCGCGGCCGCAGTTCAACCGCCTGGTGCTGGGCGGCGTGGCGCCCGGCTCCACCATCAAGCCGTTCATGGGCCTGGCCGGCCTGGACAGCGGCACCCGCCGCCCGGAGGACAAGATCCTCTCCACCGGCATGTTCTATCTGCCCGGGGTCAGCCGCGGCTGGGGCGACTCGCACCGCGGCGGCCACGGCTGGACCGACCTGCGCAAGTCGATCGCGCAGTCGGTGAACACCTACTACTACAAGCTGGCCATCGACATGGGCATCACCAAGGTCGACCAGTACATGACCCGCTACGGCTTCGGCGTGCCCACCGGCATCGACCTGGTCGGCGAGACCGGCGGCATCGTGCCCTCGCCGGCGTACAAGGCCAAGAGCCGCAAGGAAGCCTGGTACCCCGGCGACACGGTCAACATCGCCATCGGCCAGGGCGACTGGAAGGTGACGCCGCTGCAACTGGTGCGCGGGGTCGCCGGCCTCGCCGACGGGCAACTGCGCACGCCGCATCTGGTGATGGCCACGCGCCAGGCCTTCGATCAGCCGTGGGCGCCGGTGCAGCCGGAGCCGAGCAAGCCGATCAGCGACAACCCCAGCAACCTGCAGGCGGTGCGCGAGGGCATGATGGACACCATGCGTCCGGGCGGCAGCGGCTATGCCATCACCGTCGGTGCGCCGTACCAGATGGCTGGCAAGACCGGTACCGCGCAGGTGGTCAGCCGCAAGGGGCTGGCCGCGGTCGATCCGCGCAGCCTGCCGATGCACCTGCGCCACCGTTCGCTGTTCGAGGGCTTCGCGCCCGCCGAGCGGCCGACCATCGCCCTGGCGATCGCGGTGGAAGGCGGCGGCTACGGCGCCAGCACCGCCGCGCCGATCGCGCGCAAGATCTTCGATGCCTGGCTACTCGGCCGGTTGCCGCCCGGCGTCGAACCGCTGGACAGCCTGCGCGGCGCCACCGCGTTCGGCAGCCACCTGTACTACGCAGAAGATCCCGGCTCGCGCGCCGCCGCCGATGCGGTCGCCCTGGCCGCCGGCGAACGCCCGGTGCTGATCGGCCAGGCAGAGGTGGATGCGGCGGTGGTGCCGCTGCAGTCCGCAGCGCCGGCGATCCCCGACGAGATTCCGGACGAGCGATGAAGGATTTCCTGCGCTGGCTGGTCGACATCGGCGGCCGCTTCACCCGTACCCTGGACTGGCCGCTGTGCCTGGCCCTGGGCGCGCTGATGGCGATGGGGCTGGCGGTGCTCAAGAGCGCCGGCGGCATGCACCTGGTGATGGCGCAGGGCGCGCGGTTCGCCATCGGTGCGGCGGCGATGTGGAGCCTGTCGCGGGTGTCGGCGCTGCGCCTGCGCGCCTGGACCCCGCTGATCTACGCGCTGTCGATGCTGCCGCTGCTGGCGGTGTTCGTGCTGGGCACCGGCAAGTACGGGCGGCAGTGGCTGGACCTGAAGGTGTTCTACCTGCAGCCGGCCGAGCTGTTGAAGATCAGCATGCCGATGATGGTGGCCTGGTACCTGCACCGCATGCCGCTGCCGCCGCGCATCCCGACCGTGCTGGTCAGCGCGGTCATCATCGGCATTCCCACCGCCTTGATCATGCTGCAGCCGGACTTCGGGACCGGCGTGCTGATCGCCGCCAGCGGCGGCTTCGTGCTGCTGCTGGCCGGCCTGCCGTGGTGGTGGGTGGGCATCGCCGTCGGCGGCGTCGCCGCGGCCGCGCCGGTGGCCTGGCTGTGGCTGCTGCGGCCCTACCAGAAGGACCGCATCATGATGTTCCTCAACCCGGAGAACGACGCGCTCGGCGCCGGCTGGAACATCATCCAGTCCAAGATCGCGATCGGTTCCGGCGGCCTGCACGGCAAGGGCTGGGGCATGGGCTCGCAGTCGCACCTGAACTTCATTCCCGAGCAGACCACCGACTTCGCGTTCTCCGTGCTCAGCGAGGAGTTCGGCTGGATCGGCGTGGCCACGGTGATGACCCTGTACCTGATCGTGATCGGGCGCTGCCTGTGGATCGCCTCGCAGGCGCGCGACACCTTCTCGCGGCTGCTGGCCGGCGCCACCGGCCTGGCGTTCTTCGTCTACGTGCTGGTCAACGGCGGCATGATCTCCGGACTGCTGCCGGTGGTCGGCGTGCCGATGCCGCTGATGAGCTACGGCGGCACCTCGGCGGTGTCGCTGCTGGCCGGGCTGGGCCTGGTGATGGCGGTGAAGGCGCACCGTCCGGTGCACGGCTACTGAACCAGCGCACGGCGTTCGACGCGCCCTGGCTTAACCGCAACCTTGCAGGCAGGTGACGGCATTATTGCGGCGCATGTCGTGCATCCGCACAATGCGCGTCGATGCCACGTGACGCGGGCCGCTCCCCCCGGCCCACAGGTGTGCAGGAACTTCCGGGTAGGCAGGTGCGACCCCGCGCATCCATCCCAGCCCACATCGCCGAGGCATCCTCCGCAGCGCATCCGCCGATCCGGGCTCCGGCCCACCCGTCTGCGTCGTCCGCCGCTGCCTCGTCGTTCCCGTGGTTGTCCAGAGGCTCGGCGTTGGCCGGGATGGATGCGTGTCGATGAAATTCCTGCGCGTGTTGCTGTTGACGAGCGTGGTGCTGGGCCTGAGCGGCTATGCACTGCTGCGCTATTACTTTCCGCCGGGGGCGCTGCATGCCCGTGGCTACGGGCGCACGACCCTGGTGCATCCGCAGGGGGCGCCGCAGGGGCTGGTGATCCTGCTGGCCAGCGGCAGCCCGGCGCAGCGGCAGGACGCCGCGCGGCGCATCGCCGCCAGCGGCGCGCTGGTCGCGGTGGTCGACGGCCAGCGCTATCTGAAGCACTTGCGTCATGGCGGCCACGGCTGCGACAAGGCCTGGCACGATGCCGAACGGCTGAGCCGGCGGCTGCAGCGGCAGTTGCACGGCGACAGCTACTACCTGCCGGTGCTGGCCGGCACCGGCACCGCCGCGACCCTGGCCGCGCGCATCGTCGGCGCGGCGCCCTCCGCGACCCTGGGAGGCGCCATCGGCGTGGCGCCGGCACCCACCGAGGTCTGTGCCGGCACCGCCGCCGCGACCGCTGCGCAGGGCTTTGTCGACACCGTGGCCGCGCCGGCCGACGGCGGCGTGGATGCCGCGCTGGCCGCGCGGGTCGCCGCGCATCTGCATGCGCGCGGCCGCGGCGGCGCGCTGGACGATCTGCCGCTGACCGAGCTGCCCTCGGCGACCCCGGGCGCACCGCTGGCCATCGTGCTGTCCGGCGACGGCGGCTGGCGCGACATCGACAAGGGCATGGCCGAAGCGCTGCAGCGCCGCGGCATCGCCGTGGTCGGCTGGGACAGCCTGCGCTACTTCTGGCGGGCCAAGCCGCCGGCGCGGGCCAGCGCCGACCTGAGCCGGGTCATCGCCTACTACCAGCAGCGCTGGCGTCCGCAGAAGATCCTGCTGGTCGGCTATTCCTTCGGCGCCACCACCCTGCCGTTCATGGTCAACCGACTGCCACAGGCGCAGCGCGAGCAGGTCGGCCTGGTCGCGTTGCTGGGCCTGGAACACAAGGCCGATTTCCAGATCCGCGTGCGCGGCTGGCTCAACCTCGGCGACGACGACGACGCACTGCCGGTGCAGCCGGAACTGGCGCGCATTCCCGCGGCGCAGTTGCTGTGCGTGTACGGCGACAAGGAAAAAGATACGCTCTGCCCGCAATTGCGCGCGCGTGGAGCGGAGGTGGTGGTGTTGCACGGCGGTCACCATTTCGATCAACACCCGGCCGGGCTGGCGACGATCGTCGACGACCGCTGGCAGCAATTGTCCGCCGACGCGCGCCTGCCGGTCGCCGAGCTGCCGGAGCCGCATCCTGCGGCCGCTGCGGCGTCGCCCGCCGCCACGCTGCCGCCGTCGCACGCCGCGCTCCGGCAATGAGCAAGCCTGTGCGCGTCGCGCTGGTGTCCGGCGGCGTACTCGCCGCCGCTGCGTTCGTTGGCGCTGCCGCGACCGGCGATTCCCGCCACGTGGTCGAACCGCACTTGCCGCCGGTGTGCATGGCGCTGGATGCCACCCTGCAGGCGCAGCAGCGCCGCTTCGCCGACGCGCAGGAGCGCAGCGCGCCGGACACTGCGCGCATCCAGGCCGCGCTCGACCGCTGCGCCGCCGGTGCGCACGGCGCGGTGCTGCTGCGCGCCGGCAGCGGCAACGCCTTCCTCAGCGGACCGTTGACGATCCGCAGCGACACCACGCTGGCGATCGACAGCGGCGTGACCCTGTTCGCCTCGCGTCGGCCCGCCGACTACCAGGTGCCCGGCCGCAACGCCTGCGGCCAGGCCGCGGCCCGCAGCGGCGGCTGCCGCGCGCTGATCACCCTGCAGGGGCGCAGCCTGGGGGTGATGGGCGTGCGCGACGGCGCCGGCCACCAGGGCACTATCGACGGCCGCGGCGACCTGCCGATGCTCGGCGGCAGCGACAGCTGGTGGCAGTTCGCGCGCGGCGCCAAGGCCGCCGGCCAGACCCAGAACGCGCCCGACCTGATCCGCGCGCAGGACGTCGCCGATCTGCAGCTCTACCACGTCAACCTGGTCAACGCGCCGTACTTCCATGTCTTCGTGCACGGCGGCGACGGCGTCACCGTGTGGGGCGTGCGGGTCAGGGCGCCGGCCAACAGCCCCAACACCGACGGCCTGGATCTGGACAGCGTGCGCAATGCGACCCTGGCCGACAACGACGTGATGGCCGGCGACGACGGCATCGCGATCAAGACCAGCGCGGCGCGCTCGGCCGACATCACCGTGCGCGACTCGCGCTTCTACGGCACCCACGGCATCTCCATCGGCAGCGAGGTGATGTACGGCGTCGGCAACGTGCTGGTGGACGGCAATCGCCTGGTCGGCCACGACGCCGACGGCATCGTCGCCACCGACAACAACGGCCTGCGCATCAAGACCGGCCTGGCCAAGGGCGGACCGGTGCGCGACGTGCTCTACCGCAACACCTGCCTGTTCGATGTGGCCAGGCCCCTGGTGATCACGCCGCTGTACGGCCACGACCACGGCGGCAGCCGCAGCGGCAGCGTGCCGAGCTTTGCCGGGATCGTGGTCGACGGACTGCGCGCGCAGGACACGCCCGCCGGCAAGGGCAGTACGGTGCAGGGCTACAGCGCCGCGACACCGCTCGAGCTGGTGCTGGCGCACGTGGCCGCCGATGTCGCCACGCTGCATGCCAGCAATGCGCGCATCGGCGTGGACCAATCCGACCTGCGCTTGAGCGAGGACAGCAGCGCGGCCTCGACCTATGCGACCACGCTCGCCGGGTCGATTCCAGCCTGCAGCAGCGCGCCGGTGTTCCCGGCCC
Source organism: Xanthomonas sp. LF06-19 (assembly GCF_034105425.1). Lineage (NCBI taxonomy): Bacteria > Pseudomonadati > Pseudomonadota > Gammaproteobacteria > Lysobacterales > Lysobacteraceae > Xanthomonas > Xanthomonas sp. LF06-19. The sequence goes on from NZ_JAXGGH010000016.1 coordinate 30,700, forward strand.
TGTAGCCCGCGCGCGCAACGCCGGCGGCCACTCGGCGCGCGCCCGCGTGGCGCGAGCGGTCGGTGCCCGCGTCTTGCGGCTTTGATGGCGTGCGCCGCCACGCACTGCAATCGTCCGCACGTGACGCCATGGCCCTGTCACACCACAGCGTTCCGCCGCCTAGCTGCGGACATCGCGCGCGTTCTTTTGCGCGTGATGCGGCAGCGCGCTTGATCCGGATCAATGCCCGCGCGTCGGCCGGCGCGCACAGTGCACGCGTCCTCCAAGCGAGCCGCGATCATGGCGTTCACTGTTGCAGTCCTGAGGGAAGAACAGGCCGAGGAGCGCCGCGTGGCGATGGTGCCCGCGGTGCTGCCGAAGCTGGCCAAGTTGGGCGCGCAATTGCGCCTGCAGGCCGGTGCCGGCGGCGGTTCGCGGCTGCCGGATGCGGCCTATGCCGGCGCCACCGTGCTCGACGATGCGCAAGAGGTGGTGGCCGGTGCGGACCTGCTGCTGGCCGTGCAGGCGCCATCGCTGCGCACGGTGGCGGCGCTGCGCCCGGGCAGCATGCTGATCGCGATGCTGTACCCGGCCAAGCTGCCCGGCCTGCTGGAGCTGCTGTGCGAACGCCGCATCACCGCCTTCGCGATGGAGACGGTGCCGCGTATCAGCCGCGCGCAGGCGCTGGATGTGCTGTCCAGCCAGGCCGCGCTGGCCGGCTATTACGCGCCGCTGCTCGGCGCCGTGCATCTGCCGCGCATCCTGCCGATGATGACCACCGCGGTCGGTTCGCTGCGTGCCGCGCGCGTGCTGGTGATGGGCCTGGGCGTGGCCGGCCTGCAGGCGCTGGCCACCGCGCACCGGCTTGGCGCGATCACCGAAGGCTACGACGTGCGTCCGGAAACCCGCGAACAGGCGCAGTCGGTCGGCGCGCGCTTCGTCGACACCGGCATCGATGCGCGCGGCGAGGGCGGCTATGCGCGCGAACTCAGCGCCGAGGAGCGGGTCAAGGCCGCGGCGGTGCTGACCCAGCACATCCAGCAGGCCGATCTGATCATCACCACCGCCAACGTGCCCGGGCGCACCGCGCCGATCCTGATCGACCGCGAGCAGATCGCCGGCATGAAGCCCGGCGCGGTGATCGTGGATCTCGCCGCCGACAGCGGCGGCAACTGCGAAGGCAGCGTGCCGGGGCAGACCGTGGAGGTCGGACCGGTCACCCTCGTCGCCCCGCGCAACGTGCCTTCGGCGCTGGCCCAGCACGCCAGCGAGCTGTACGCCAAGAACCTGCTGGGGCTGCTCGACCTGCTGGTGCGCGACGGCGCACTGGCGCCGGACTTCGACGATGCGGTGGTCGCCGGCACCGCGCTCACCCATGACGGCCGCCTCTGCCACCCACCGGTGCCGGCCGCCGCGCCCGTTCCCACCAAGGAGTCCTGAGTCATGTCCCTCGATCTGTCGATGAGCTGGCTGATCGCGTTGTACGTGTTCATGCTGGCCGCGTTCACCGGCTACGAAGTGATCGGCAAGGTGCCGTCGATCCTGCACACGCCGCTGATGTCCGGGTCCAACTTCGTCCACGGCATCGTCGTGGTCGGCGCGATGCACGCGCTGTTCAATGCCGACACCGTCGCCGGCCAGGCGATCGGTTTCGTCGGCGTGCTGCTGGGCGCCGGCAATGCCGCCGGCGGCTACGTGGTCACCGACCGCATGCTGGCGATGTTCAAGCCCAGCGCCGCGCCGGCCGCGAAGGAGTAGCGCCATGCTCTCGCTCCTGGTGGAATTGAGCGGGTTCGCCGCCGCGTTGCTGTTCATCCTCGGCCTCAAGCGCATGTCCTCGCCGGTGACCGCGCTGCGCGGCATCGTCCTGGCTGGGATCGGCATGCTGGTGGCGGTGGCCGCCGCCTTCGGCTATCTCGCCGACCTGCAGCCCGCGGCGCGTCCGCACGCGCTGACCAACCTGGCACTGGCGCTGCTGGCGTTGCTGCTGGGCGGTGCCTGGGCCTGGCGCAGCGGCCGCCGTGTCGCGGTGACCGCGATGCCGCAGATGGTGGCGCTGTACAACGGCATGGGCGGCGGCGCCGCCGCGGCCGTGGCCGCGGTCGCGCTGACCGCGCGGCAGCCGCAGCAGGGCGGCCTGCATCTGGCGGTGACCGTGCTCGGTGCGCTGATCGGCGCGATCTCGTTGTCCGGCTCGGTGATCGCCTGGGCCAAGCTCGATGGCCGCATCGACACCGCGTGGCGGTTCAAGGGCCAGAGCGCCTTCAATGCTGCGGTGTTCCTGGCCGCGCTGGTGCTGGGCACGCTGGTGGTCACCGGCACGGGCGGCGCCTGGGCGGCGCCAGCGTTCTTCATCGCCGCGCTGGGCTTCGGCGTGCTGATGACGCTGCCGATCGGCGGCGCCGACATGCCGGTGGTGATCTCGCTGTACAACGCCTTCACCGGCCTGGCGGTGGGCCTGGAAGGCTTCGCCCTGCAGAACCCGGCGCTGATGATCGCCGGCATGGTGGTCGGCTCGGCCGGCACCCTGCTGACCGTGCTGATGGCCAAGGCGATGAACCGCTCGCTGGGCAACGTGCTGTTCAGCAATTTCGGCGACGGCGCCGCGGTCGTGCAGGGCGACGTGCAGGGCCGCATGACCGCGGTCGAGCCGGGCGATGCGGCGACGTCGATGCGCTACGCCTCCAGCGTGATCATCGTGCCCGGTTACGGCCTGGCCGTGGCGCAGGCGCAAGGGCGGCTGTACGAACTGGTGAAGCTGCTGCAGGCCGCCGGCGTCGACGTGAAGTTCGCCATCCATCCGGTCGCCGGGCGCATGCCCGGGCACATGAACGTGCTGCTGGCCGAAGCCGGGGTGCCCTACGACCTGATCTACGACATGGAGGACATCAACGACAGCTTCGCCAGCACCGACGTGGCGCTGGTGATCGGCGCCAACGACGTGGTCAACCCGGCGGCGCGCACCGACAAGGCGTCGCCGATCTACGGCATGCCGATCCTCAACGCCGACCAGGCGCATCAGGTCTACGTGATCAAGCGCGGCCAGGGCAAGGGCTACGCCGGCGTAGAGAACCTGCTGTTCTACGGCGACAACTGCGACATGGTCTACGGCGACGCCGCCGCGGTGCTCAACCGCATGGTGCAGGCGGTGAAGGAACTGGCCGCCTGACCCAACCGCTTCCCGCGCCGGCGCGAGGCGTCCGGCGCTTTCCGACCTTCCACGAGGACACCACCATGACCTATGCGACCCGCAATCCCTATACCGGCGAATTGCTCGCCAGCTTCCCGGAGGCCACCGATGCGCAGGTACTGGCCGCGATCGATGCCGCCGACGCCGCGTTCCAGCAATGGAAGCAGGCCCCGTTCGCCGAACGCGCCAGGGTGATGCATGCCGCGGCGCGGCTGCTGCGCGCCAACACCCGCGAGTACGCATGCCTGCTGACGCTGGAGATGGGCAAGCTGATCGGCGAGGCCGAAGCCGAGGTGCGGCTGTCGGCGGACATCTTCGAGTACTACGCGGTCAACGCCGAGCGCTTGCTGGCGCCGGAGCATCTGCCGGTGGCCGATCCGGCCGAGGGCAGGGCGATGGTGGTGCACGAGCCGCTGGGCGTGCTGCTGGCGATCGAACCGTGGAATTTCCCGTACTACCAGATCGCGCGGATCATCGCCCCGCAACTGTCGGCCGGCAACACCGTGCTGCTCAAGCACGCCTCCAACGTCCCACAATGCGCGGCCAAGTTCGAAGCGCTGATGGCCGAAGCCGGGCTGCCGGCCGGGGCCTTCGCCAATCTCTACGCCACCCGCGGCCAGGTGGAGACCATCCTCAACGATCCGCGCGTGCACGGCGTGGCGCTCACCGGGTCGGAAGGCGCCGGCGCCATCGTCGCGGCCCAGGCGGCCAAGGCACTGAAGAAGTCGACCATGGAACTGGGCGGTGCCGACGCCTTCGTGGTGCTGGACGATGCGCCGCTGGAGAAGACGGTGAAGTGGGCGGTGTTCGGCCGCCACTGGAACGGCGGGCAGGTCTGCGTGTCGTCCAAGCGCATGATCGTGGTGCAGGAGGTGTACGACGAATTCCTGCAGCGCTACCGCGCCGGCGTGGCGGCGCTGCGTGCCGGCGATCCGATGGATCCGGCGACCACTCTGGCGCCGCTGTCTTCGCAGGGCGCCGCCGACGACCTGAAGCGGCAGATCGCCGAGGCGGTCAGGCATGGCGCCACCGCGACCGAGGTCGGGCCGCCGGTACCCGTGCATGGCGCGTTCGTGCAGCCGACCCTGCTCACCGACGTCGCCCCGGACAACCCGGCCTACCACCAGGAATTCTTCGGCCCGGTGTCGATGCTGTTCCGCGCCCGGGACGAGGACGACGCGGTACGCATCGCCAACGATTCGCCGTTCGGCCTGGGCGGCTCGGTGTTCACCGGCGACGATGCGCGCGGCGTGGCGGTGGCCAGGCGCATCTCCACTGGCATGGTGTTCGTCAACCACCCGACCATGGTCAAGGCCGACCTGCCGTTCGGCGGCGTGCGCCGTTCCGGCTACGGGCGCGAACTGATCGGGCTGGGCATCAAGGAATTCGTCAATCACAAGCTGATCGACGTGGTCGACATCGACGCGCCGTTCTGACTGGGCGCCATGCGTAGGCCAGGCCGCCGGGGGCAACCCCGGCGGCTTTTTTGTGCCGTCGCCACGCCCGGGCCGGGGCGCGCACTCGGTGCATGCGGGCGGGTCATGCTGCGGGCGCACTTGACCTGGGGCAAAGTTCTTTTGTTTCATGGCGTTATTGGTAGAAATTCATCTTGAATCTGTTAGTCTGCCGGCATGATCCGACGCTCGCTGATTTGCCTGCTCACGCTTGGCCTGGTCGCATGCGCGACCCAGCCCAAGGCGCCTCCGTCGCCGCCGCAGGCCAGCGCGCCGCCGCCTGCACCGCGTCCGGCTCCGCCGGCCGAGGCCGCGCCGGAAGTGGTGCAGGCGCCACCGGTGGACCTGACCCCGGTGCCGTTCGAGGTCGCCCGCGCCAACTTCGTCCGCGACACCGCGGCCAGGTACGGCATCGATCCGGCGCAGATCGAGGCGACCCTGGCGCAGGCGCAATTCAAGGATGCGATCGTCGCGGCGATGTCGCGCCCGGCCGAGCGGGTCAAGCCGTGGAGCGAGTACCGGCCGATGTTCATTAGCCAGGCGCGGATCGACGGCGGTCGCGCGTTCCTGGCCACGCACCGCGACGAATTGCAGCGGGTGCAGGCGCGCACCGGCGTGCCGGCCGAGGTCATCGTCGCGATCATCGGCGTGGAAACCAGCTACGGCAAGAACGCCGGCTCCTACCGCGTGCTGGATGCGCTGTACACGCTGGCGTTCCGCTATCCGCGCAGCGGCGACCCGGCCAAGCTCGAGCGCGAGGTGCGCCGTGAACTGTTCTTCCGCGATGAGCTCGGCCAGCTGTTCGCGCTGGCCCGCGAGGAGAACCTGGACATCACCGGCCTGATCGGCAGCTATGCCGGCGCGATGGGCCTGGGCCAGTTCATGCCGTCCAGCTACCGCCAGTTCGCGGTCGATGGCGACGGCGACGGCAAGCGCAACCTGTTCACCGACTACGATGACGCGTTCTCGTCCATCGCCAACTACTTCGTCAAGAAGGGCGGCTGGGTGCGCGACGGCGTGGTCGCGGTGCCGGCGACGCTGCGCCCGGGCGCCGAGGAATTCAATCCGACCGACTGGACGCCGACCTACACCCTGGCCGATCTGGCCGCGCGCGGCTACACGCCGACCGCGCCGGTGCCGGCGGCCGCTGGCGGCGCCACGCCGATCACGCTCGACGGCAGCGCCGGCAAGCAGTACTGGCTGGGCTTTCAGAACTACTACGCGATCACCCGCTACAACAATTCCAAGATGTACGCGATGGCCGTCTACCAACTGTCCCAGGCCATCGCCGGCAAGGAGTTACCCCCGGCATGAACCCGAACGCGCTGCTCCGGATCGCTCCCGTCGTCGCTGTGCTGGCGCTGGCCGCCTGCAGCAGCGCCCCGAAGAAGACCGCCGGCGGCGCCGGGCCCGGCATCCGGGTCGAGGGCAAGGGCCCGGCGCACGTCGCCACCGGTTGTCCGTCGACCTCGCCCTACGCGCCGGCCAAGGAAGATCCGTCCAAGCGCGGCAACTACACCGCCGGTGGCCTGTATGCGCCCGGCGTGCGCGACAGCACCCCGGACTACGTGCCCAACGTCGCCTGCATTCCCGAGCCGCTGGTCACCGACGAGCCGCGCTCGGCGATCGGCAACCGCTCCCCGTACATGGTGCTGGGCCGCGAGTACGTGGTCATCGACGATCCGCACAGCTACGTCGAGCGCGGCACCGCCTCTTACTACGGCAGCAAGTTCCACGGCCGGCTGACCTCCAACCGCGAGGTCTACGACATGTACGCGTTCACCGCCGCGCACAAGACCCTGCCGCTGCCCAGCTTCGCCCTGGTCACCAACCTGGACAACGGCGAGTCGGTGGTGGTGCGGATCAACGACCGCGGTCCGTTCCACGACGACCGGCTGATCGACCTCAGCTACGCGGCGGCGGTCAAGCTCGGCATCACCGGCAAGGGCACCGGCCGCGTGGAAGTACGCGGACTCACTCCGGCCGACAACGGCGACCTGCTGGCGCGGCGCGGCACCGGCCGGCGCCCGGCGACGCTGCTGGCCAGCGCGTCCACCGCCACCGCCACACGCGATCCCGCGGCGGTGCGGCGCGCGGCGGACATGGACAATCTGGTCAAGACCCTGCCGGTGACGTCGGCCGGATCGGCCGGCGGCCGCGTGGCCGCCGCCGCGACCACGCCGGCGCGTGCCGTGCCGGTGGCTGCCGTGGTCGCGCCTACCGCCGCCGCGGCGACCGCCACGGCCGCGGCGCTGCCGGAAGGCGAGCGTTGGCGCTATCGCGTGCAGGACGCGCCGGGCCGGGTCGGCGATGCCGATCGTTTCGACGCCTGGATGAAGTCGCGCGGTGTGCGCGTGGCCACCGGCAAGCCGGCCACGCCCGCGCCCAGCGTGGCCGCAGCGAGCACCCCGGTGCGCGGATCCCGCGGCACCGCGACGGCCAGGCCCGCTGCCACTGCGACCGCCGTCCTGGCTGCCCCGGCCGTCGCAGTGGCGACGCCGGCAGCGCCGCCTCCCGCACCGGTCGCCAGCGCCGCGTCGCGCGCCGACGATGACAGCGCGCGCGGACCGCTCGGCATCCTGCTGCAGGTGGCCAGCTTCGCCAGCCGCGAGAACGCCAACCGCGCGCTGTCGCAATTGGCCTCGGCCGGCATCGTCGGCGCCAGCATCAGCGACATCGTCTCCGGTGGCCGCACCCTGTGGCGGCTGCGGGTGGCGGCCGAGGACCATGGCCGCGCCGCCGAGCTGGCCACGCGCATCGCCGGCCTGGGCTTCGGCCGGCCGCAGATCGTCAAGGATTGAGGCCGCGTGCCCGCCACGGCGGGCGGTCGGCGCGCCGATGGCTTAACGCCGGTTCGCGCGCGTGCCCGCGCCGCGCCTGCCCGGGCGCCGGCTCGGCCTACAATGTCGCGTTTTCCATCGGCCTTCGGGCCCGCCAGGAGTCGTTTTAGATGAAATTCCGCTTCGCCGTCGCTGCCGTGGCCACGTTCGCCGTCGGCCTGGTTTCCGCGCAGACGCCCGGCCCGGTTCCCGCGCCGCCGGCCGCCGCTGCCGCCGCTCCGGCCACCGTGGCGATCCCGCCCGCGCCCAAGCCGGCCGTCTCCAAGTCCTGGGTGCTGATGGATTACGCCACCGGCCAGGTGCTGGCCGGCGAGAACGAGCACGAACGCGTGGCCCCGGCCAGCATCACCAAGGTCATGACCTCGTACGTGATCGCGGCCGAATTGAAGCTGGGCAAGATCACCCGCGACGACCAGGTCATGCTCAGCGAGCGCGCCTGGCGCGAGGGCGGCGCCGGCACCGACGGCAGCTATAGCGGCTTCCCGGTCAACAAGACCGCGCGCCTGGAAGACATGGAAAAGGGCATGGCGATCCAGTCCGGCAACGACGCGGCGATCGCGCTGGCCGAACACACCGCCGGCAGCGAGGAAGCCTTTGCGTCGCTGATGAACGAGTACGCGAAGAAGATCGGCATGACCGGCTCGCACTTCGTCAACGCCCACGGCCTGTCGGCCGACGGCCACTACACCACCGCCTACGATCTGGCGCTGCTGGGCCGGGCGATGGTGCGCGACTATCCGGAAACCTACGCGTACAACAAGATCAAGGAATTCCGCGTCGGCGACATCACCCAGCCGAACCGCAACCTGCTGCTGTGGCGCGACCCCAGCGTGGACGGCATCAAGACCGGCCACACCTCCGAGGCCGGCTACTGCCTGCTCAGCTCGGCCAAGCGCGGCGACCAGCGCCTGATCGCGGTGGTGATGGGCGACAGCTCCGAGAAGCAGCGTGCCGAGGACAGCCTGGCGCTGCTGAACTGGGGCTTCCGCTTCTTCGAGACCCACAGCCTGTACGAGCCGGGCAAGCAGGTCGCGCAGCAGCGCGTGTGGAAGGGCACCGAGAAGCAGGTGCTGCTGGGCGTGGCGCAGCCGCTGCTGGTCAGCGTGCCGCGCGGCCGCTACAACGAACTGAAGCCGGCGATCGAAGTGCCCAAGACCCTGGAGGCGCCGATCAAGCAGGGCCAGCAGATCGGCATGGTCAAGGTGAGCCTGGACGGCAAGGTGGTGGCGCAGGCCCCGCTGGTGGCGCTGAAGGCGGTCGACGAGGCCGGTTTCTTCAAGCGCCTGTGGGACAGCTTCTGGATGTGGTGGGAATCCGAATGATTTGTTTGAAAAAAGCCGGCTGACGCCGGCTTTTTTCTTGGGAATGGAGAATCGGGAATCGGGAATGGGTAAAGCGGTGTACTGCCACCTGCCGGTTTGGTGGGGAGATCGGAGGCCCGCTTTTGCCATTCCCTATTCCCCATTCCCCATTCCCAGCCTCAAAGCTTCCGACTCACCGTAAAGCTCCCGAACACCGGCGTCTGCCGCTGCAGGTCGAACTCGCGGGTGCGCCAGTAGCGGGCGAGGGCGAACTTCCATTTGCCGCGCATCACCGCCAGGCCGATGCCGGCGTCGCCGACGAAGGGGCGCTTCTTCACGCTGTGGCTGTCGCGGAAGGTGTTGCCGTCCAGGGTGATGTCGCGCAAGACCCAGCGTCCATCGCTGGTCACGAACAGATGCGCCGACCAGCCGCTGCCGACGCTGTCGGCCGGCGGGGCGACGTTCTCGCCGGCGGGGCGCAGCGGCGAACTGCCGAAATCGTCCGGCAGCTTCCAGCCCAGGCGCAGTTCCATGCCGGCATTGGCGTGGGTGTCCAGCGTGCCCAGCGCGCCGCCCCAGTGGCTGATCGCGTCCCACCCCCAGCCGTCGCGGCTGCCGTCGCCGGACCAGCGGCGCAGCCGTTCGTGCAGCACGCGGAACACCGGTTCGTCGTGCAACTGGTTGTCCCAGCCCTGGAACTTGGCGTCGCCGAGCAGGGCGTGCACCGCATCCTGCACCTGCTTGCCCTGCGCCGACGGGCCGATCAGGCCCAGGGTGAGTTGGGTGGTACGCAGGCGGTCGTCGTTGCGCGCGTTGTAGCCGATGTTCATCAGCAACAGGCCGGCGTAGGGGCGGTCGTCCTCGATCAGGTCGCGGCGGGTCTTGTCGGTGGGGGTGAACAGCGCTTGCCCGACCGCGAAGGTCATGTTGCGCTGGGTGAAGTCGCTGTTCGGCTGCAGCCAGGTCAGGGCGCGGTTCGCCGCCCGCGCCAGCCGCGGCAGGCAGGGGTCGTCGGTGTAGTCGCGCAGGTTCGGCGAGACGATGATCAGGCCGAACCCATTGGTATAGCCCTGGTCCTGGCCGGCGCCGCCGAACAGGTCGTTGTCGACGCGGACGTTGACCGTGGGCGCGGTCGCTTCCAGGGTGTCGCGTGGGCATTGCGCGGTGGCGACGGCGGGCGCAGCCGCGGCGGCGAGGGCGACAGCCAGCGGAAGCAACGGGCGGGATGACGGCATGAGCGGCGTCTCTGATCGGAAAGGGAGTGAGCGGCGATGTACGCCTGCAGGCAGTCGGTGCCGGCGCCACCCCGGACCATGAACGCAGCCCGTGCAGTGAAGGATAGGCAAAAGCGCCGTAGCGGACAAATTCGTCCGTTTGGGTTTGTCTGTCCCATTCGCCCTCTTGCCGCGTGAAGGCGATGGTGCGCAATGACCCGCGCAGGAGGGGGGCACCCCCGCGGCGCGCGGCCGCGCCGCACTGGTGTCTTGCGCGCGGTCGGATCTCCGTGCTGCGCGGCTCCGGGATCCCGGGGCGCTGTCTGCGCACCGCGGCCGGCCTTGGGTTTGCCCGGCGCCGGCCCGATAATGCGGACATGGACATCACTTCCGATAACCCCGATCACGGTTTCCAGTTCCCCGGCGTGTTCGAACTCAGCGCCATGGGCACCGCCAACACCGGCCTGGAGGCCGAACTGCCGCGCCTGCTCGCCGCGGCCGGCGTGGAGGTGATGGAGGAGCGCATCAGCTGGAAGCATTCGTCCAACGGCAAGTACGTGTCGGTGCGCATCGCCTTCCGTGCCGTGGACCGCGCCCAGTACGACGCCGCGCATCAGGCGCTGCGCGAACACCCGGAAGTGAAGTGGACGCTGTAGCCGGGGACGCGCCAGTGGCGCCGGCACTGACGCTGCCGCCGTGCGGCGTCCGCCAGCTCGGCCGCCAGCCCTACGAGCCGGTGTGGCGGGCGATGCAGCGCTTCACCGATGCGCGCGACGAGGCCACCCCCGACGAACTTTGGGTTGTCGAACACGAGCCGGTGTTCACCCTCGGCCAGGCCGGCAAGCCGGAACACGTGCTGGCGCCCGGCGACATCCCGGTGCTGCAGGTCGATCGCGGCGGCCAGGTCACCTATCACGGCCCCGGCCAGCTGGTGGTGTACCCGCTGCTGGACCTGCGCCGCCTGCACATCGGCGTGCGTGACTACGTGTGCCGGATCGAGCAGGCGATCATCGACACCCTCGACGAATGGAACATCCTCGGCGAACGCCGCGACGGCGCGCCGGGCGTCTACGTCGGCGGCGCCAAGGTCGCCGCGCTCGGCATCCGCGTGCGCCGCGGCTGCACCTTCCACGGCCTGTCGTTCAACGTGGCGATGGACCTGGAGCCGTTCCACCGGATCAATCCCTGCGGCTACCAGGGCCTGCAGGTGACCGCGGTGCTAGACTTGGGCGGTCCCTCCGGCATGCAGGCGGTCACTCCGGTCCTGCTGGCCCAACTGGCGCGCCAGTTCGGGCTGACCCTGCAGCCGCTCGACGCCTTGCCCGATCTTTCGCTCACGCACGCGGCTTGACCGCCTGCCCGCCGACCACGCCATGACCCAGCCCAGCGCACGCTCCATTCCCTTGCAGGTCCTTTCCGGCGACAGCGCGCCCGCGCCGCTGCAGACCGGCGTCAAGCAGTTGGGCGGCGACAAGATCGCGCGCTCGCCGGTGCAGTTCGCCGACGCGCCGGTGCTGCGCAAACCGTCGTGGATCCGCGTGCGCATTCCCTCCGGCAATGCGGTGCAGAACCTCAAGGCCAAGCTGCGCGAGAACCGCCTGGTCACCGTCTGCGAAGAGGCCAGCTGCCCGAACATCCACGAGTGCTTCGGCCACGGCACCGCCACCTTCATGATCCTCGGCGAGGTCTGCACCCGCCGCTGTTCGTTCTGCGATGTCGCGCACGGCCGGCCCAAGCCGCCGGACGCCGGCGAGCCGGCCAGCCTGGCGCAGACCGTGGCCGACATGGGCCTGAAGTACGTGGTGGTGACCAGCGTCGACCGCGACGATCTGCGCGATGGCGGTGCCCAGCATTTCGCCGACTGCATCGGTGCGATCCGCGTCGCCGCGCCGACCACCCGCATCGAGATCCTGACCCCGGACTTCCGCGGCAAGGGCCGCATGGACCGCGCGCTGGAGATCCTGGCGACCAATCCGCCGGACGTGTTCAACCACAACATCGAGACCGTGCCGGACCTGTACCCGAACGTGCGTCCCGGCGCCGACTACCAGTGGTCGCTGACCCTGCTGAAGAAGTTCAAGGCGCAGCATCCGGCCATCGCCACCAAGTCCGGCATCATGCTCGGCCTGGGCGAGACCCTGGAGCAGGTGCAGGCGACCCTGCGCGACCTGCGTGCGCACGACGTGGACATGGTCACCATCGGCCAGTACCTGCAGCCGACCGCCCATCACCACCCGGTGATGCGCTACTGGACGCCGGACGAATACAAGGCGCTGGAGGAATACGGCAACGCGCTGGGCTTCAGCCACGTCGCCTCCGGGCCGATGGTGCGTTCGTCCTATCACGCCGATCGCCAGGCGGCTGGCGCCGGCGTCGCCGCCTGAATCGCGTCCTCCTGAGCCGCGTCGTCGATCGCGCCTTTGCGCGGCGGCGACGCGCGTTCGTCGCCGCAGGACGACCGTCCGCGCGGCTCGCACCGGCAGCGTTCACATTTCTGCGCAAGCCGGCAGCTAGTCTGCTTCATGAACAGGTGACACGGCCTGCAACTTGCGTCACTGTCGTGTTGTCTCACGCGATGTGCTGCCCCCCTGACGGCCTGGTGCCGAGAGTCCCCAGATGAAATTCAAAGCTTCCGCCTTCCTGCTGGCGTTTGCGCTGACCGCACCGCTGGCGCTGTTCGCCCGTACCGATGCGCCCGCCCTGCCGGCCGCTGCCACCGCCGACCAGGCCACCACCGCCAAGCTGGTATACGGCCTGCTCTCCGACAGCCGCTACGCCTACCGGCCGCGCGCCCTCGACGAGGCGACCTCCAAGGAGGTCTTCAAGAAGTATCTGGAGACCCTGGACGGCAGCAAGCAGTTCTTCACCCAGGCCGACGTCGACAAGTTCGCCAGCTTCCAGAACAACCTTGGCGCCAACATCGCCTCCGGCCAGCTGGAACCGGCGTTCCAGATCTTCGCCGTGTACCGGCAGCGGGTGGACGAGCGCATCGCCTACGCGCGCAAGCTGCTCAAGCAGGACTTCAACTTCGACGGCGACGAGAAGTTCGAGTACGACCGCAAGAATGCGCCGTGGGCCAAGGACGACCAGGAACTGGATGCGCTGTGGCGCAAGTCGGTGATGAACGACTGGCTGCGGCTCAAGCTCGCCGGCAAGAAGCCGGAGGACATCCGCAAGACCCTGGACAAGCGCTACGCCAACCTCGACGACTCGGTGAAGGAACTGAAGAGCGAGGACGTGTTCCAGTTCTTCATGAACGCCTACACCAACACGGTCGATCCGCACACCGACTACTTCACCCCGCGCACCGCCGAGAACTTCAACCAGCAGATGTCGCTGTCGCTGGAAGGCATCGGCGCGCAGCTGCAGAAGCAGGATGACCTGGTGGTGATCCGCGAGGTGATCCCGGGCGGTCCGGCCGCGCTGGACGGCACGCTCAAGCCGGGCGATCGCATCGTCGGCGTCGGCCAGGGCAAGAGCGGTCCGGTCGAGGACGTGATCGGCTGGCGCATCGACGACGTGGTCGCCAAGATCCGCGGCGACAAGGACACCCAGGTGCGCCTGGAGTACATCCCCGCCGAAGCCGGCGTGGACGGCAAGCATCGCCAGGTGCTGCTGACCCGGCAGAAGGTGCGCCTGGCCGAACAGGCCGCCAAGGGCGAGACCATCGAGCTGCCGGCCAAAGACGGCGAGCCGGCGCGGCGCATCGGCGTGATCAAGCTGCCCGCGTTCTACCAGGACTTCGAAGGCCGCCGCCGCAACGCCAAGGACTATGCCTCGGCGACCCGCGACGTGGCCAAGCTGCTGGCCGGGTTCAAGACCGACAAGGTCGACGGCGTGGTGCTGGACCTGCGCAACAACGGCGGCGGTTCGCTGGACGAGGCGATCGAGCTGACCGGCCTGTTCATCGAGCAGGGCCCGGTGGTGCAGGTGCGCGAATCCGGCGGCCGCGTCACCGTCAACAGCGACCAGAACCCGGCCGTGGCCTGGGACGGCCCGCTGGCGGTGCTGATCAACCGCGGCTCGGCTTCTGCGTCGGAGATCTTCGCCGGCGCCATCCAGGATTACGGCCGCGGCCTGATCATCGGCGAGACCAGCTTCGGCAAGGGCACGGTGCAGAACATCGTCGACCTGGACCGCTGGCCGGCCAACGAGACCGACCGCTTCGGCCAGGTCAAGCTGACCATCGCCCAGTTCTTCCGCGTCAGCGGCAGCAGCACCCAGCACAAGGGCGTGGTGCCGGACATCGCCTTCCCGGCCAGCGTCGATGCCACCGAGTTCGGCGAAAGCACCTACGACAACGCCCTGCCGTGGAGCCGCATCGCCGCGGTGCCGCACACCCAGTACGGCAATTTCGCGCCGCTGCTACCCAAGCTGGAGGCGCTGCACACCACGCGCATCGCCAACGACAAGGAATTCCAGTGGTGGGAAGAGGACGTGCGCCAGTTCCGCACCGAGGCGGCGAAGAAGTACGTGGTGCTCAACGAGGCCGAGCGCCGCGCCGAGCGTGAAAAGCAGGACGCGCAGCGCAAGCAGCGCCAGGAGATCCGCAAGCAGCTCGGCCTGCCGCTGGATCCGCTGGCCGACGACAGCAGCGACGACGGCCTGACCGGCAACGAGCGCGACATCGTCAAGGACGCCGCGCGCGAGAAGCTGGTCGACAAGCGTCCGGATCCGCTGCTGCGCGAATCGGCCTCGATCCTGAGCGATGCGGTCAACCTGCTGGAGAAGGACCGCCCGCTGTCGGTGCAGGTGCTGCCGCAGTCCACCGGCCCGGGGCGCTGGGCCGACTGAGCCCGCGCGCTAGCGTCGCAAAAGCCAACGCGCCATCGCCCAGCGGTGGCGCGTTTTTTGTGGGAGCGGCTTCATGGCATCTCTCGCAATCTGTTTCCGCCACGGGCAGGCGGATTCTGCTTGCCCGGTAGGAGGGTAATTTCGCGATCAGGTTGCTCCCACATCCCGCGTCGTCGCGACGACGCGA
>NZ_JAXGGH010000017.1:2500-5353 GCF_034105425.1 Xanthomonas sp. LF06-19
AGTGAAGACGAGTAGGGCGGGGCACGTGAAACCCTGTCTGAACATGGGGGGACCATCCTCCAAGGCTAAATACTCCTGACCGACCGATAGTGAACCAGTACCGTGAGGGAAAGGCGAAAAGAACCCCGGAGAGGGGAGTGAAATAGATCCTGAAACCGTGTGCGTACAAGCAGTAGGAGCTCGCAAGAGTGACTGCGTACCTTTTGTATAATGGGTCAGCGACTTACTGTTCGTGGCAAGCTTAACCGTATAGGGGAGGCGAAGGGAAACCGAGTCTGATAAGGGCGCATAGTCGCGGGCAGTAGACCCGAAACCGGGTGATCTAGTCATGCCCAGGGTGAAGGTCAGGTAACACTGACTGGAGGCCCGAACCCACTCCCGTTGCAAAGGTAGGGGATGAGGTGTGATTAGGAGTGAAAAGCTAATCGAACCCGGAGATAGCTGGTTCTCCTCGAAAGCTATTTAGGTAGCGCCTCATATGTATCCTCTCGGGGGTAGAGCACTGTTATGGCTAGGGGGTCATCGCGACTTACCAAACCATTGCAAACTCCGAATACCGAGACGGACTGTATGGGAGACACACGGCGGGTGCTAACGTCCGTCGTGAAAAGGGAAACAACCCAGACCCACAGCTAAGGTCCCAAATTCACTGCTAAGTGGAAAACGATGTGGAAAGGCATAGACAGCCAGGAGGTTGGCTTAGAAGCAGCCACCCTTTAAAGAAAGCGTAATAGCTCACTGGTCGAGTCGGTCTGCGCGGAAGATTTAACGGGGCTAAGCAGTGAACCGAAGCTTGGGGTGCATCGCGATAAGCGATGCGCGGTAGAGGAGCGTTCCGTAAGCCTGCGAAGGTGGATTGAGAAGTCTGCTGGAGGTATCGGAAGTGCGAATGCTGACATGAGTAACGACAATGCGGGTGAAAAACCCGCACGCCGAAAGCCCAAGGTTTCCTTGCGCAACGTTAATCGGCGCAGGGTGAGTCGGCCCCTAAGGCGAGGGCGAAAGCCGTAGTCGATGGGAAGCAGGTTAATATTCCTGCACCTCGCGTAAGTGCGATGGAGGGACGGAGAAGGTTAGGTGTACCGGGCGTTGGTTGTCCCGGGGAAAGGCGGTAGGTTTGGATCTTTGGCAAATCCGGGATCCTTTAAGACCGAGCACCGAGACGAGTCTTTTAGACGAAGTCACTGATACCACGCTTCCAGGAAAAGCTCCTAAGCTTCAGCTTACGCAGACCGTACCGTAAACCGACACAGGTGGGTAGGATGAGAATTCTCAGGCGCTTGAGAGAACTCGGGTGAAGGAACTAGGCAACATGGCACCGTAACTTCGGGAGAAGGTGCACCCTTTTTGGTGGCTCGTGCGAGCTATAGCTGAAGAGGGTCGCAGAAACCAGGCCGCTGCGACTGTTTATCAAAAACACAGCACTCTGCAAACACGAAAGTGGACGTATAGGGTGTGACGCCTGCCCGGTGCTGGAAGGTTAATTGATGGGGTCAGCCGCAAGGCGAAGCTCTTGATCGAAGCCCCAGTAAACGGCGGCCGTAACTATAACGGTCCTAAGGTAGCGAAATTCCTTGTCGGGTAAGTTCCGACCTGCACGAATGGCGTAACGACAGCGGCGCTGTCTCCACCCGAGACTCAGTGAAATTGAAATCGCTGTGAAGATGCAGCGTTCCCGTGGCAAGACGGAAAGACCCCGTGAACCTTTACTATAGCTTTACACTGAACGTTGAGTTCGTCTGTGTAGGATAGGTGGGAGGCTATGAAACTGTGGCGCTAGCTGCAGTGGAGCCATCCTTGAAATACCACCCTGTCGTGCTTGACGTTCTAACCTAGGTCCGTAATCCGGATCGGGGACCGTGTATGGTGGGTAGTTTGACTGGGGCGGTCTCCTCCTAAAGAGTAACGGAGGAGCACGAAGGTACGCTCAGCGCGGTCGGACATCGCGCACTGTGTGCAAAGGCATAAGCGTGCTTGACTGCAAGATCGACGGATCAAGCAGGTACGAAAGTAGGTCTTAGTGATCCGGTGGTTCTGTATGGAAGGGCCATCGCTCAACGGATAAAAGGTACTCCGGGGATAACAGGCTGATACCGCCCAAGAGTTCATATCGACGGCGGTGTTTGGCACCTCGATGTCGGCTCATCACATCCTGGGGCTGTAGTCGGTCCCAAGGGTATGGCTGTTCGCCATTTAAAGTGGTACGCGAGCTGGGTTCAGAACGTCGTGAGACAGTTCGGTCCCTATCTGCCATGGGCGTTGGAGATTTGAGAGGGGCTGCTCCTAGTACGAGAGGACCGGAGTGGACGAACCTCTGGTGTTCCGGTTGTCACGCCAGTGGCATTGCCGGGTAGCTATGTT
The DNA here is from genome assembly GCF_034105425.1 of Xanthomonas sp. LF06-19. Lineage (NCBI taxonomy): Bacteria > Pseudomonadati > Pseudomonadota > Gammaproteobacteria > Lysobacterales > Lysobacteraceae > Xanthomonas > Xanthomonas sp. LF06-19. The sequence continues at coordinate 4,862 of NZ_JAXGGH010000017.1, forward strand.
CGGAAGCGATAACCGCTGAAAGCATCTAAGCGGGAAGCGCGCCTCAAGATGAGATCTCCCGGGACACAAGTCCCCTAAAGGAACCATGTAGACTACGTGGTTGATAGGTCAGGTGTGTAAGTGCAGCAATGCATTGAGCTAACTGATACTAATGATCCGTGCGGCTTGACCATATAACCTCAAGATGCTTCCTCATAAGCATCCCTTAGCGCGACACACGTCGATCGCTCTCACTCGCTCGCTACATCACACCCCATGAGAGGCTGGCGCCCTGCCGTCCTCGGTCCAACAACCGAGAACTCGCACGCGGCGACACTCCAACCGTCTCCCTGGTGAAATTAGCGCTGTGGAACCACCCGATCCCATCCCGAACTCGGAAGTGAAACGCAGCTGCGCCGATGGTAGTGTGGCTCAAGCCATGCGAGAGTAGGTCATCGCCAGGGGCTTTACCCCAAATCCCCGTCCCACAAGGACGGGGATTTTTTATTGCGC
>NZ_JAXGGH010000018.1:0-3177 GCF_034105425.1 Xanthomonas sp. LF06-19
TGGCTGGCGCTGACACGGGGGCTGCCGCAGGTGATTCGCACCGACAACGGCAAGGAGTTCTGCGGCAAGACGATGGTGACGTGGGCCCACGCGCGCGGTGTGCAGCTGCGCTTGATCCAGCCAAGCAAGCCGAACCAGAACGCCTACATCGAGAGCTTCAACGGCCGCCTGCGCGACGAATGCCTCAACGAGCACTGGTTCCCGACGCTGCTGCACGCCCGCACTGAGATCGAGACCTGGCGACGGGAATACAACGAGGAGCGACCGAAGAAGATCTTGGGCTGCCTGACCCCGGCCGTCTATGCCCAACAGCTAGCGGCCAAAGCCGCTACGATGAAACCCGGACTCTAAAGAGCCCTGCTACTGAAAGCGGGGGGGACGCCGAAGGGGCAGGGCTTCTGACCCTGCCGGTGAATGCCTCGGGGCGGTTGGTGGGAGCCGAGCCGGATGGGAAGACGTTTTAGGGGTCTACCGCTATCACATGAATAACGAATGTGTTGCCCATGCCATCCGACCTCGATAGCGTCGGAAATCTAGGGAAAAAGGACGCTGGAATGCAAGCTCTGTGTCGTTTGACACATGCATCCGCGACAAGAAAAATAGATGGAGCTGCCCTTCAGGAACAAAATTCAAGGAGGATCAAACGATGACACACACGTGGCTTTTCGTCGCAGCCTGCGCAATGGCGCTGTCCAGTACTGCTCAGGCTCAGGATGCCAAGCCTTTGGACCAGTTGGAGGTCATCTCCCGCAGCTACGCAAAGGACAATCACGTGGCTGAAGCGGAAGCCTCGCGGCGCCTGGAGCTCAGGCAGGTGCTTGCCCGGTCGGAGATCGACGCTTTCAAAGCGGACTACGCCGACCGTCTCGATACCTCGTATTGGGACGATAGCCGCGACGGGTTCAAGCTCGTGCTGCGACTCAAGCAGGGTCCGCTACCCGCTATCCATGAGTTGTCCACGGCGCACGGAACCATCCCGGTGAAGTTCACGCTGGTGTCCGGCAAGACGCTGGACGAGATCAGCGCCATCCTGGCGTCGAACCAAGCACACCTACAGGAGCAGGTGCCCGGCTTGCAGGGCACTGGTATCGATGAGGTGGATGCTGCGATCGTGCTTTACGTCTTCGTCCCTGCGGAGGAGCAAGCTGCCTACGAAGCCGAGAACGCAACGCTGAGTCGTCAGCTCGGCGTGCCTGTCAGGTTCAAGTTCCTGCCGGGCCCCATGGAATCAGAACCACAAGAGTCGCCCGAGCCATCGTCCAGCTCAACGCTGCCGACACAGAGTGCGCCATTGGCAACGACCCAGTCCCCCTATATGTGCGGGGCGGCTCGCAGATCCTCAATCTGGACAACGAGCACCAGTGCACCGGCGGCTTCATCGTGCGGAACAAGGACAACACCAATTGGGGCCTGGTCACCGCGGCGCACTGTGGCAAGAACCTCATGTACGGAAACTTGTCGGATGCGGCGAGCGGCGCACAGGTCACCGCGAAGCTGACTTACGAGGACCGGATTTTCGACGCGACACACGACTTGGCATGGTTTTCTTTCCCAGTTCTGGGCTAACGCCCACTTGGAGAAGTCTTTGCGAGGGACACCTGTTCCAGTTGCGGTGTGGCGATCCTCTCCGCCGCAGCCGCCGTAGCTGGAGATCGGGTATGCCACAGGGGTTTGCAGACCGGTTGGACGTGCGGCGTCGTGTCGAGTAGCACGGCGAGCTTTAGCAGTAAGGAGTGCAACGGACAGGTCTGTGACCCCCTGGCCTACAAGGTGGTAGTGGGGGACGACTTGGCGTGCTTTCGTGGTGACAGTGGCGGGCCGGTCCACTATGGAAATATTGCCTACGGCATCGTCAAGAGCGCTTCCTATGCGGGCGTCGAACCGGGCCGGTGCGGCGCGCTGGTTTTCAGTCCGATTGGCAAGATCGTGGACTTGGGCCTACGGCTGTACTGATTCCAGTACGCTGCGCCTCTACCGGCTCTAACTCTAGCCCATCGCGTGCAGATTGGATTCGTCCAGCCTGCGTATCAGAGACCGCTGCGGGAGCCGCCATAGGGCTTTGTTGCACAAATCGACTTGCAGACGGCCTGACCCCAACCTCAGACGGACCTATGCCACTGTATGGTTTGAGGACGGCCGATCTGGCTGAACCGATTGAGTAAGGCCACGCGGACATGCAACTCCACAACCTGGCGCTCGAACGTGCCTGCCGTCACCTGTTCGCCCAGTCGTTTGAAGCAGTGCATCTTCGTCGCCACAAGGCTGCGCATGTGGTAGCTGCGCCACTTCTTCCAGATGCTGCGACCCAAGCGCTTGCACGCGCGAATGGCCTCGTTGCGGTGCGTCGAGCCCGCATTCGACGCCTTCCAATGGCTGGCGTTCTTGCTCTGCTGGATCACCGCCATCGCCACATCGTCAACGAACCTGGCGCCTTCAGCGCCGCGTTGTACGCCTTCCAGTTCGTCGTGCGGTACTTGCCGCGCTGCCTGTTCTTCGTATCTGTCGCACCGTCAGTCTACGGGCCTCGCCGAGGAGATTTGTGCGACAAAGCCATTCAAAGGTACTTCTTGAAGCTCCCAGCCGCGACATCCGGGCACCTCGAATAACCTGCCATTACCTGGAGTTAGGGGCAGCATCTGTCGCAACGGCACCAGAGCGGCGCCTGATCGTGGTGGTTGGGAGGCTGAGGTGGCCGCTCGGCCACCTCAGCCGATCAAGCCGGCACCATGGCCCGCTCCTGTAGCCGTGCCAGCCGCATCACGTTATGGCTGGCGACCTTCAGCCCGATCACCACCTTCACCCGCGCCAAGCCGATGCAGCGCACGAACTTGCTGCCTTGTTGGGCCAAGCGCGCAAACGGGTGATCCCCCGAACACCCGATCCTTGGCAATTCGACGGTTCCGGCGCTTTGCTGCCTCGCTCAAGGGCTTGCGCGCATGCCCTTGATGTTGGATCGCGGGGCGGTAACCACGCCTTTTCAGGTCTGCTTCCCGCGCTGCATCGGCATACCCGCTATCGGCCCATACCGTGCGGCCGGTGTTGTCCGGGTCCAGCACCTGCTCGAAGTGACGGCTGTCGTGCACGTTGGCCGCGCTCACGTCGTAGCGGCGGATGAAGCCCCAGCGACGGTCCGTGCTGGCGTGCAGCTTGTAGCCGTAGAACGCTACCCCATGCTTT
>NZ_JAXGGH010000019.1:0-3113 GCF_034105425.1 Xanthomonas sp. LF06-19
CGGCGACCTGCGCCGCGACGCCCGGCGCCTGCCCGGCAGTCGTGCGGTGCTGCACGAGTCGATGGATGCGGCCAAGGCCAGCCTGCTGGCGATCAATACCGAGATCAAGCGCCTGGCAGCCGCCGCCGCGGCCGGCGACTTCAGCGCCCGCGGCGATGCCGCGCATTTCCAGCACGACTTCCGGCTGATGGTGCAGGATCTCAACGCAATGATGGAGGTCAGCGACCGCAACCTCGGCAAACTGTCGGCGTTGCTGCAGGCCATCGCCGCAGGCGACCTGACCGCACGCATGGACGGCGAGTTCCACGGCGTGTTCGCCACCATGCGCGACGACGCCAACGCCACCGCCGACCAGTTGACCGGCATCGTCGGCCGCATCCAGACCGCGGCGGTCAGCATCAATGCCGCTGCCACCGAAATCGCCGCCGGCAACGACGACCTGTCGCGCCGCACCGAGCAGCAGGCGGCCAGCCTGGAAGAAACCGCTGCGTCGATGGAGGAGCTGACCTCCACCGTCAAGCAGAATGCCGAGCACGCGCGCCAGGCCAACCAGTTGGCAGCGGGTGCCGCCTCGGTGGCCTCGCAAGGCGGCAGCGTGGTCGGCCAGGTGGTCGAAACCATGAGCGGCATCGAGGCCTCGTCGAAGAAGATCGCCGACATCATCGGCGTGATCGACGGCATCGCCTTCCAGACCAATATCCTGGCCTTGAACGCGGCGGTGGAAGCGGCGCGTGCCGGCGAACAAGGTCGCGGCTTCGCGGTGGTCGCCAGCGAGGTGCGGACCCTGGCCCAGCGTTCCTCGAATGCGGCCAAGGAGATCAAGAGCTTGATCGACGACTCGGTGGACCAGGTGGCCAATGGCTCGACCCTGGTACGCCAGGCCGGCGAGACCATGGCCGAGATCGTGGCCTCGGTACAGCGCGTCACCGACATCATGGGCGAGATCTCGGCGGCCTCGCAGGAGCAGGCGTCGGGGATCGAGCAGGTCAACCAGACCGTCACCCAGATGGACGAGACCACCCAGCAGAATGCCGCCCTGGTGGAAGAGGCCACCGCCGCCGCACGCTCGATGGAGGAACAGGCCACGCAGTTGCAGGATGCGGTGTCCGTGTTCAAGTTGGATACCCTGCCGGCGATCGCATCGATCGCGGTCGCGTCGACGGCCCGCCCCGCCCCACGCAGCGTGCCGTCTGCTCCGCCACGCAAGCCGCGGCCGGCGCCGCAGTCCGTTGCGCTTGCCCAGGCGGCCAGCAGCGACTGGCAGGAGTTCTGAGTCCTCCTCCCAGTCGCCTCGATGCGCGGCCGTGCACCGCACGGCCGCTCGATAGGCGACGCCGCGATGTCGGTACGGGGCAGCCAGGCTGGCTGGCGCCCGCATCGTCTCCATCGACGCGGCGTACGGCAACCACTGCCGGCACGACCGTACTGAGGCGCTCAAGAATCTCCTGCTTCTGTCGATACCAAATCGAGCGCACGCTTTTTGTCTACACCGGTGCGTGCCGACACGGCCTGGGGAGGTCCGTCGGCGCTTCAGAGGGATCGCTCGGTGCATGCGCCGATCGCTGAAGTCGCAAAACCGAACGGGGAAACCGCAGCCCTGACGACTGTTCCTTTTCGCGCCTGCCTTCGGCACGCGCGCAGCTTCGACTTGCCGTTCCTTGGTCCGTTTCGTCAGCTTGCCTACACCCGGGATCTCCGGCGCGCCACAACACGCGTCGTTCCTTCATTCGTACACGGGGGGCCACCATGCATGCGGTCTTGCGACACCGAAGACGCATCCACCGAGCGATCGACCGACGCCGTCGGCGATTACAGGCGGAACTCGGGCATGCCAACGCCATGGTCACCGTCGCGAGTGCGGCGCTTTCGCACGACCCGCCTGTCGCGTCGCCCGTCATCACGCCATGTGACTGGCGCCGCCTAGAGCGCAGGCCGTCCGCGTCAGCCCACGTCCACCGCCGACGTCGCACCCCTGCGCGCCGAGCAGCCTTTTCGCCCCTTGGAGATATGAAATGACCCGCATTCTGCAACGCTACAACGTCGGTGTGCGCCTGTCGGCGGCCTTCGGCGTGCTGATTCTTCTTTCGGTGGTCCTGGTGATCATCGGGCTGTCCGGCATGGCCGAGGCGCGCAAGCACCTGGACATGATCGTGCTGGACCGCATGGCGAAGATCGAATTCAGCAACCAGATGCTCGACGCCAACTCCTCCGTGCTGGTTGCGCTGAGCACCTATACCACCTCCACCAACGCGACGATGCGGCAAGAGGCGCTGGAGACCTTCAATCGGCAGCGCGAGCGCTACGCCGAGGCTCGCGCCAAGATGGACAAGCTGTCCAGCACCGCCGGCGGCCGCGTCATCCGCGCCGACATGGACGCCAAGCGCGCCGCTGCGAAACAGATCAACGACGCCATCGTCGCGCTGGGCGAAAAGGGCGAGAATGCCCAGGCGCTGGAGATGCTCAATCGCGAAGCGCTGCCGGCAACCCTGGCGTGGCAGAGCAAGATCCGCGAGTTCGCCGACCGGCAGAAGTCGCAGGCCGCCGAAGGCTATCAGGCGGCGCTGGACGCGATGCACCGTGGCCGCATGCTGCTGATCGGCGGTACCGTGCTGGCCCTGGTACTCAGCGCCTTGCTGGCGCTGGTCATCACCCGCAGCCTGACCGCACCGCTGGGCCTGGCCACCCGCACCGCCGAGGCCATCGCCAATGGCGACATGCACAATGCCGTGCGCACCGAGGCCCGCGACGAAACCGGCCGCTTGTTGAACGCCATGGGCCGCATGCAGCAGCAGCTGCAGGCCGTGTTGGCCGCGCAGGCCGATATGGCCCAGCGCCACGACGCCGGCCAGATCAGCTACCGCATGGACGAAACCGTGTTCCCAGGCGACTACGGGCGCATGGTCCGCGACAGCAATGCCCTGGCCGCCGCACACATCGCGGTGACCGAGCGCCTGGCGCAGATCATGGGCCGCTATGCCATCGGCGACCTGTCCGAGGACATGGATCGCCTGCCCGGCGAGAAAGCCAACCTCACCGAGACGATGGACACGGTCAAGCACAACCTGACCGCGATGAACAGCGAGATCAAGCACCTGGCCGGTGCGGCGGCCGCC